>PWHO01000086.1 GCA_003555385.1 Bacteroidales bacterium | reverse complement strand
TAAAAGTCAGAAGTACGAACAGGCGGCCAAATACCGTGACCAGGAAAGAGAGCTGATGGATCAGCTGGAGGCAGAAAAGAAGAAATGGGAGGAAGACTCACGCCTGAATCGCGAACAGGTATCGGATCAGAATGTGTCTGAAGTGGTGTCCATGATGACCGGGGTGCCGGTGCAGCGGATCGCCATGAATGAGAGTGAGCGCCTTATCAATATGGAACAGGACCTGGAAAAAAGTGTGGTTGGCCAGAAGGATGCCATTAAAAAAATTGTCAAAAGTATCCGGCGGAACCGTGCGGGACTGAAAGATCCTGCCAAGCCCATCGGTTCGTTCATTTTTCTTGGCCCCACGGGTGTGGGAAAGACCCACCTGGCCAAGGTGCTGTCACACCATTTGTTCGATACGGATGATGCCATTATTCGCATTGACATGAGCGAATATATGGAGAAATTTGCCGTCAGCCGGCTTGTGGGCGCCCCACCCGGATATGTCGGGTATGAGGAAGGTGGTCAACTGACAGAAAAAGTTCGCCGCAAACCTTACTCCGTATTGTTGCTTGATGAAATTGAAAAAGCACATCCCGACGTATTTCACCTGCTGCTGCAGATGCTGGACGACGGCCAGCTTACTGACAGCCTGGGGCGCAGGGTGGATTTCAAGAACACGATTATTATCATGACTTCCAATATCGGATCCCGGCAGCTGAAAGATTTTGGCATGGGTGTAGGTTTCAATACACCTTCCCGTCAGGCTGCATCCAAAGAGTATACGCAAAGTGTCATTGAGAATGCCCTGAAAAAAACCTTTGCCCCTGAATTTCTGAACAGGGTTGATGATGTGGTTATTTTTGATTCACTGTTAAAAGAGCACATTTTCAGGATCATTGATATTGAACTGAGGAAACTGTTTAAGCGTATTGATGACCTGGGATACCACATCAAACTTACCGATGCGGCCAAGGAATATATTGCAGAAAAAGGATGGGATCCTTCCTTCGGTGCAAGGCCGTTGAAGCGCGCCATACAGAAATACCTGGAGGATCCGCTTGCCGAAGAGATCATCCGTACGAAAATCAAAGCCGGAGATACATTGAAGGTGGATTATAATAAAAAAGAGGATATGATCACCGTGAAAGTGGTTCCGGCTGATTCGGGAGAGGAGAAGGAGAAAACCAAATCCGATGCCCAGCAGAAGAAGCCCGCCGGTCAGGACGAGCAGAAAGGCAATTGATCTGCTCAATCGTAATTAAGGCAAAAAAAAGGCTGACTCCTTCAGGAGACAGCCTTTTTTTTGTTGGTTAAATCAATATGAGGTTTATTTCTCAACTTTATAGTTACCCAGCTCTTTTTCTTCAAAGCCTTTGATGAAAGTTTTCTTTGAATGGTTTTCAGACGACCCGTGGCGAATAAAAATCTCGGTAGATTTTCTGAAGCTACTGTCTCTGTGGGTGTCATGTAACAGCAGGTAGCCCATAATAATGTGCCCTGCCATTTCAACCAGCCGCCTGGCATGGAAATCTGTCAGCTCATCATTTTTCTTCTCCTGAACGTAGGCGACAATGCTTTCGTAGCGTGTTGTCATATCCATCAGGGTATGTTTCAGGTATTCAAATTCCGGCTGCACATCCATCTCCTCGTATTGCCTGATCAGTGAAAGGAAAGTGCCGTTTCCAACGCCACGTATGGCCGCTACCACCTGAAGTTGTGAAGTACCTTCGTATATGTTGGTAATTCTTGCATCCCGGAACAAACGCTCAACCGGAAAATCTTTCATATAGCCGGCTCCGCCGTGAATCTGAAGGGAATCATATGCAACCTGGTTGAAATATTCACTGGCAAACAACTTCAGCAAAGGGGTCAGCACATCCGAGATCCGCTGGTGCTGTTTCAGTTCTTTCCGCTCCTCCGGCTCCAGCCGCCGATCTTCCTGCAGGTGTGAATAAGATTTGTAAATATCCACATACCTGGTGGTCTCGTAAAGCAGGCTTCTGGCAGCGTCTGTCTTGGCACGCATCATGGCCAGCATTTCGTAAACCGCCGGGAACTGGATGATGGGTTTATCAAACTGCTCCCTTTCGTGGGCATACTTCAGGGCTTCATGATAAGCTGCCTCTGCAATACCCACTGATTGGGCCCCGACCCCCAGACGTGCCGAGTTCATCAGGGACATCACGTATTTGATCAATCCCAGTTTCCTGTCGCCGACGAGCAATGCCGGAGCATCCTTAAATACCAGCTCGCATGTGGGAGAACCTTTGATTCCCAGTTTGTTTTCGATGCGCCTGACTTTTACTGCCTTGTCATTGCGGTCATAAAGAAACAGGGACAATCCCCTTCCATCAGTGGTATTGGGTTCTGAGCGGGCCAGCACCAGGCTGATGTCTGCATCCCCGTTGGTAATAAACCGCTTAACACCATCGAGTTTCCATTTTCCGGTTTTTTCATCCTGGGTGGCTTTCAGCTGTACCGCCTGCAGGTCACTTCCAGCATCGGGTTCTGTTAGGTCCATGGCGGCTGTGGCCCCTTTGTTGAACCTGGGGAGAAACTCGTCTTTTATTTCTTCGCTGGCAAATTCATGAATGGTTTCCGCACAGTCCTGCAAACCCCAAATGTTTGCGAAACCTGCATCAGCCCTTGAAACAAGCTCGGCTGCGATTACATATGGCACCATTGAAAAGTTGAGCCCGTCGTATTTCCTGGGTAGTGCCATACCGATGAGTCCGGCCTTGGTCAGTATTTCCAGGTTCTGAGCCGTGCCCGGGGCATAAATCACCTCATTGTCCACCAGTTTCGGCCCGAAAGTATCAACCAGCTCTGCGTTCGGTGCAATGGTCTCTCCGCAAATCTCTCCCACAATCTCAAGCACTTGATGGTAATTATCCAGTGCGTCTTCGAAGTCAGCAGGTGCATAATCGTACTTATCCTTATCGGCGTAGTCATTTTCTTTAAGCCGGATGATCTTTTTCATCAGGGGATGATGCAGATGAAAAGCTAAACCTGGGTTATCTGTATAAAAATTAGCCATTGTATTTCCTGATTTTACTTGGTGTTTTTCTTATAGAACTTAATCATTTTGGGGATGATATCTTCGATATCTCCGATGATGGAATAGTCGGCAATTTGATTAATGGGTGCTTTGGGGTCATTGTTGATGGCAATGATCTTTGCTGACTCGCTCATGCCGGCAGTATGCTGAACGGCACCGGATATTCCGCAGGCGATGTAAAGTTTGGGTCTTACCGTAACCCCGGTCTGACCAACCTGGCGCTCATGATCTGCGAAGCCGGCATCAACGGCTGCCCTTGAGGCGCCCACTTCTCCGCCCAGTACTTCGGCCAGCTCATAAAGTAATTCAAAATTTTCTTTAGAGCCCACTCCATAGCCACCTGACACAATGATGGGAGAAACCTTTATATTGATCTTTTTCTTCTCCATGTGCCGCTCAAGGATTTGAACGGGGAAAAGATCATCGGTGAGCAATTCGTCTACTTTAATGGTCTTCAGGCTTCCTTTATGTGTCTTATCAAAGATTTCCCGTTTCATGACCCCTTCCCTCACCGTGGCCATCTGGGGCCTGGTTTCGGGATTAATGATGGTGGCAATGATGTTCCCTCCGAAAGCCGGACGGATCTGGTAAAGCAGACTTTTGTATTCTTTCCCTGATTTATTGTCTTTATGATCACCAATAACCAGGCTGGTACAGTCAGCGGTCAGGCCACATTTCATTTTTGATGCCACGCGTGGTGCCAGATCACGGCCGACGGAAGTTGCCCCGAAAAGTGCCACATCCGGTTTTATCTTCTGAAAAAGGTTGACTACCAGGTGAGTATGGGGTAAAGTTGTATAAGGGGCCAGCCTTTTGTCGTCTGCTAAGTGCAGGATATCCACACCGTAAGAAAAAATCTCCTTTTCAATGCCTTTGAGATTATGCCCGATCACTGCAGCTTCCAGCTTGCAATCAAGTTCATTGGCCAGTTTACGTCCTTTTGTCAGCAACTCAAGGCTGACATCCGCCACCTGACCCTCATCAATTTCACAATAAACAAATATGTTATGCATGTTTCCAGAATTTTCAGTTTTGATAGTTTGATTAGCCGACAACGTGACTGTCAATAAGCTCCTTCATCAGGCGATCAATGTCATTGTCTTCTGATGACAGTAAAGTGGATTCCTTGGCAGCGAAAACTACGTTTTCAATTTTTTTCACTTTTGTGGGTGAACCGGAAAGCCCCAGCTGTTCTTCGCCCGCATCAATGTCGGATACCCCCCATTCATCAATTTGGAGATAGGGTTTGTTATTGAGCATTTCCGTGTAATCTTTTGTTTCTTCCTGTAACTCAGAAATGGTACGTGCATGCTTGAACTTCATCAGAAGCCTGGCATTGCGGGGTCTGCAGGATGCAGCTGAACTGTGTACAGTGACCAGGGCTGGCAGCGGTGTGGAAACCGTTTCCACTCCCCTCTCCAGCCTGCGCTGAATGCTGACTTCTTTATCTTTTATTTCGATGAATTTTTCTGTATAGGTTACCTGCGGGAGGGAAAGCTTTTCTGCTACCTGTGGTCCAACCTGGGCGGTATCCCCGTCAATGGCCTGCCTCCCGGCGATCACAAGGTGAAAAGGGGCGAGTTTTTTAACTGCCAGGGAAAGCACATAAGAAGTGGCCAGCGTATCGGAACCGGCAAATTTGCGGTCTGTGATCAGGTATCCCTTGTCTGCTCCGCGATAGAGCGCTTCCCGGATAATATCAGCTGCCCTTGGCGGCCCCATGGTCAACAAAATGACCTCTGCATCTTTACGTTTTTCTTTGATCAGTAAAGCCTGCTCCAGGGCGTGCAGGTCTTCCGGGTTAAAAATTGCCTCAAGCGCACCGCGGTTTACCGTACCGTCGGCTTTCATCGCGTCTTTTCCCACATTGCGGGTATCCGGCACCTGTTTTGCCAAAACAATAATTCGGAAACTCATGTAGTTATCGTTTACAGAATAAAATGTTGAAAAAATATCCTGCAAAGATATAAAATATTGAGAAATCCCTTTGTTTTACTGACCCGCAGCCCGTAATCAAAGTTCATAATTCTTTTCGTGGCAGTCACCCTGACACACAAAGCAATCATCGATCAGTTTATCTGAAATTCCCATGGTAGAATATCCGCCGTCATGGAAAATATTCTGCATGGTCACTTTCCTGGTAAGATCTGAGAACATGGCTACACAAAAATTTGCGCAATCTTCTGATGTACTGTTTCCCAGCGGAGACATACAGTTGGAGAAACTGTAGAAGCTGTCAAACCCTTTCACTCCTGTACCGGCACTTGTAACAGTGGGAGACTGGGATACGCTGTTGACCCTGACCTTTCTTTTTTTTCCGTAATGGTACCCATAACTCCTGCATATTGATTCAAGCATCGCTTTGGCCTGGGCCATATCATTGTAAGTGGAAAAAGTTCGTTGAGCCGCAATATAGCTCAATGCCAACACCGAACCCCATTCATTAATGGCGTCCGTTCTGTAAGCCACGCTGAGTATTTTATGCAGGGAGATGGCTGAGATATCCAGGGTTTTGGCCATGTAGTTGTAATCAAGTTCGGTATAGTGCAGACCCTTTCTTACATTGGGTGACATGCCCACCGAATGCAGGATGAAATCCATGTTGCCGGAAAAAATATCCCGGCTTTGCCGGAATAACTCCTCAATCTCATCAACCCTGGTCACATCGGCTGCGATGACCTCACTATTGGTTTTTTCAGCAAGCTTATAAATATCACCCTTCCTGATGGCGATCGGTGCATTGGATAATATCAGCTCTGCACCGTATTCATAGGCTTTTTCCGCGACTTTCCAGGCAATGGAATTGGCATCAAGGGCGCCGAAAATTATCCCCTTTTTGCCACTCAACAGACCAGGTTTCATACCATCAAGTATTTAATTAATTAATTGCTTTTATTTTGTAAAGATAAGTTCTTTGGCGGTTTCTAGCATTACCCTGGAGGGTTTTTCTCCACCCAGCATTTTGGCAACCTCATCAATTCGTTCTTCTTTATTCAGCTGTTTGAGATAGGTGTTGGTTCGCCCGTTTTCCACAATTTTATAAACAAGCAAGTGGGAATCTCCCCTGGAGGCAATTTGTGGCAAGTGTGTGATGGCGACCACCTGCATGGTTGCAGACATATGCCGCAAAATGTTCGCCACCCGTGTACTTGTTTCCCCGGAGATGCCCGTATCAATTTCATCGAATATAATGGTAGGAAGCAACATTTTCTGTGATATCATGCTTTTGATACTGAGCATGAACCTTGATAGTTCTCCCCCTGAGGCCACTTTTGATAAATTCTGCAGTTCCCCTCCCACGTTGGCATTAAACAGGAAACCAATGTCATCCTTCCCGTGTTTGGTAAAATCCGAGAGTGGTTTTCTTTTTATACTGAAGCGGGCACCCGGCATGCCAAGTTCATGCAAGAGGCGCAGTACTTCTCTTTCAATTTCCGGAATAACCCCGGCGCGGGCCGCAGATATCTCATCAGTCGACTTTCCAAGGTCCTTGGCAATTTGCAGGATAAGCTTTTTCTGTTCCTGAATTTTTTGTTCCAGGCTGTCGGTCTTTTCAATTCTTTCCCGGTACTGATCCCGGATATCAAGTAATTCCTCAATATCAGACGCATTGTGCTTCAGCATCAGGTTGTTGATCTGATCCAGTCTTTCTTCGATCAGTTTTGCCTGGTCAGGGTCATGGATGACTTTGTCACGAAGTGAAGAAACTTCGGATGCAATATCTTTTGTCTCAATCAGGGCGGAATTCAGGCGATCGGCCAGTTGACTGTAGTCCTTTCCAAAAGCCTCCATCGACCTGAAGAGTGAAACCGCCTCGTTCAGCTGATCGTGTAAATTAATTTCGGAATCCTGCAGCAGGTGCATGGCTTTTTCCAGCTTGTATCCAATTTCCTCGGCATTGCGCAATACCGACATGTCCTCTTCATTCCTGCGATATTCTTCCGGGTTGGGTGCAGCCTGTTCCAGTTCATCAAGCTGGAAACGGTAATAATCCAGATCCGTTCTGGAATTGCGCTCCTCCTCCTCCATTTCCCTCAGCTTGCGGCGAGATTCACCATACCGGTCAAACAACCTGCGGTATTCTGCCAATTTGTCAAGCTGCTTCGCAAAACTGTCTACCACATCAAACTGTAAAGATGACGTGCCCACAAGCAGGCTTTCGTGCTGGGAATGAATATCGATGAGTTTTTCGGTGATGGCCTTCATAACAGGAAGCTTAACCGGGGTATCGTTTATGAATGCCCTTGACTTTCCCTGGGGGGTGATTTCCCTTCTGAACAAAGAAAAATCATCATAATCAAGGTCAAAGGCGTCAAATGCATCCCTGACAGGTAAATCTTTGAGGGAGAAAGTACCTTCAATGATGCATTTTTTATTCTGGTCACGCAATACACGGGTATCAGCTCGCTGACCAAGGATAAGTGATAAAGCGCCCAGAAGGATAGATTTACCGGCTCCTGTTTCCCCCGTGATGACGGTAAGACCTTCGCTGAACTCCGCATCGAGTTCTTCAATCAATGCGTAATTCTCAATCAGGAGGTGTTTTAGCATAGGGTTATTGGGATATTGATAATAAACAAAGATAGCAAACTTTGGACTTATCAATTACCCGATGCCATCTGACGGTATTTAGAACTGTTTGAAGGGTCAATTTCCGAAAGGATCTCAATGGCCTGATTCCTCTCAACAGACGGGGCCTCAGCAAACAGGTTGACCAGTTCATCACTCTTTGCCGCCAGTACAACCCGCATTAACAAGCTTCCGGGTCGTTCCCTGTGAGCCTGCTGAAGCATCTCAAGCGCCTTTAACACCTCTCCCCTTGCAAGATCCATGTTATCGGTCATTTTATCGAAGCCCTGCCTGTGGTAAACATACATTGCCTCCCGTATCCCCCTGTAAGTGTTATTCAGGAGGTTTTCCGCAAGCCAGTAGCGGTTCCGCTGGCTCTCGTGGGATTTCCAGCCGACCTGGGGTGCATTTTGTCCCTGGTTAACGATTTCCTGGGCTTTCTCAAAAAAGGGGGTACCACCCAATGGCGCAAAAGTATCAAAGTCAAACCCGATAACGACATAGGCATAAAAAGCCACTACGGATGTCAGGTTGGATAAAAAGGCATTCTCGGCATATTCGATGGGTTCATTTTCCCGATAGGTAAACACCAGATCCCGGTCGCGATGACTGAAAACGGGTGCACTGTAAGCTGTTTCATATACCGGCCGCCTTGACTGGACCTGGATGGTTGCCCGGTATTCATCACTTCCCTGTTGCTCGTCTATGGTGATCTGCATGGAGGCTTCAATCCGCTCACGGGTTTCCAGCTCGTATTCCGTCCAGTTGGTCTGGTTGACCAATTCGGTAAGTTCGGAACGAAGATTTTGCATGATTTGCCGCTCCCGTTCTGACATGCCGGGTGTTGAGATAGAGATCTGGCAGTTCAGATCCTGTGCCGGGGCACTTACCAGTGTAAACTGCACCAGGAATAAAACAATGGAAATATATCTAAAAATTAACATAGGTGTTTTTCTACCATATTGACAATGTCCACTGCCGCCTCTTGCTTGCTCTTTAAAGGATAACGGGAAATTTCCTGCTTATTGTCTATGATGGTGATTTTGTTGGTATCGTGTGCAAAGCCCGCGCCCTTATCTTTGAGGGAGTTAAGCACAATAAAGTTCAGATTTTTCTCTTTAAGTTTTTTGATGGCGTGGGCCTCTTCCTGGTCAGTTTCAAGGGCAAATCCAACCAGTAACTGCTGCTTTTTTTTCTTCCCCAGCCTGGCAAGAATATCGGTTGTCGGCTGCAGTTCCATCCTGAGGGAACTTTCGGGGCTGTCTTTTTTGATCTTTTGCGGGTGTATTTTTGCCGGCCTGTAGTCGGATACGGCCGCAGCCATTATTGCTGCGTCACAAACCTGATAATATTTCATGCAGGCATTGAGCATTTCCTCAGCAGTGGTTACCCGAACGAGATTGATTTTCGACAATTTGGGTTGCAGGTGAGTCGGGCCTGAAACAAGATGAACTTCAGCTCCCCGGGCTGCAAGTTCATCAGCCAGTGCATATCCCATTTTGCCGGAAGAATGGTTGCCCAGGTACCTGACCGGATCTATGGCCTCCCTGGTGGGGCCGGCTGTGACCAGTATGTTTTTACCGCGAAGAGGTAATTCGGGATGCTTCAGGTGAGCCTCCACTGTGGAGAAAATGGTTTCTGGTTCCTCCATTCTGCCCTTTCCCTCGTATCCGCAGGCCAGGAAGCCCTCAGCAGGTTCAATGATTTGCACACCTTGCTTAACTAATTTGTCAAGATTTTGCTGCACTGCAGCATGCGCATACATTTTGCAATTCATGGCTGGTGCCATAAAGACCTGACCGTCGAAGGCCAGCAAAGAAGTGGACAAGGCGTCATCTGAGATGCCGTTGGCAAGTTTGCCAATGATATTGGCGGTCGCGGGAGCCACCACAAACACATCCCCCCAGTCTGTGAGAGACACATGTTCTGTCGTATAATCGTTCTGGTCTCCGAACACCTGGTGGTAAACTTTGTGTTCGGTCAGGGACTCAAGGGTTACCCTGGTGATAAATTCGAATGCATTGGCAGTACCTACAACTTTTACTTCAGCGCCGGCTTTACGAAAAAGGCGGATCAGGTAAGCTGCTTTATAAGCGGCAATACCTCCGGAAATTCCAAGTATGACTTTTTTTCCCGTCAGCATTCTGATAAAGCCTGCGCAGAAATGATCCCGAAGACGATTCCCGGCAGGACTTCTTGAATTAATTATTTGCCGTCGTTCTCTGGCTCCGGAACCCTGAAATATACATTCCCGTTCAGGTATTCACTGATGGCAATGAGGCTTGGCTTAGGAATCTGCTCGTAATGCCTGGCTATTTCTATCTGTTCCCGGTTTTCAAAAACCTCTTCAAGGTTGTCTGTTGAACTGGCGAATTCCTCCAACTTGGAATTAAGCTCATCACGCATCTCCTGGCCGATCTGATTGGCTCGTTTGCCAATAATTACCACGCTTTGATAAATATTATCAGTATCCCTGTCAAACTGCCTTAAGTCGCGGGTTACAGTCGTGTTTTCCGTTTTGACTTTTTTATAATCCATAATTTATTGGTTGATGTCCATCAATTCTTGTTCGGTTACTTCAGGATCGGGCACCTCACGCTCCGGCGCAGCCGGGAGGTCCATTTCCCTGAGTTCTGCGATGGTTTGCTGCGCAGATTCCCTGAGCCTGTCGGCTTCCTCAATATACTCTCCCTCGGGGTACCGGCGGGCAAGTTCCCTGTGTGCCTGCAGGACCTTCTCGTAGCGTTCCTCCTGCCGCTGAGGGATACTAAATGAAGCGTATTCATAATAGGCCTTCACTGCCATAAAAAAAGCTTCTTCCCTGTACTCGGTGTCGGGATAATCCTTCACCAGCGATTCAAATGTAATGGCCGCTGCCAGGTAATCCCCGATTTTCATATACATGCTGGCTTTGTTGTACCTTTTCTTCTCAAGTTTCAGGCGGAGTTCGTCAATAAGGTCATTGGCGTCTGCCACTTTTTCACTGCCGGGGTAACGGTTGATGAAGTTCTGCAGTGAACGGATCGCTTCACGGGTGCTGGTCTGATCCAGGGAGTATCTTGGTGATTCAAGATAATTACAGTAAGCGCTCAGGAAAAGGAATTCCTCTGTATGTTCACTACGCGGATAAGCATCCACAAACGTTTTCAGGTAGTGGCTGGCCAGGGTGTAACTTCCCTGTTCGTAATGGGCCAGCGCATAGTAATAGTTGATGGTTTCCGCTTCGGCAGTTCCACGGTAAACGGGAATGACATCCTCCAGTAAAGCAATGGTTCTGCCATACTCCTCCTGGTAAAAATATTCAATCGCCATTTCATATTTTCTCTCATAATCGTCGCTGCGCAACAGCCGGTGGTACTGGCCGCAGGATTGCACGATGAACAAAAAGGAAAAAAGTGCGATTATCCGGGCAATTCGGTTCGGTTTCAGCATGAATGGGTCAACGCTTTATTGGTTCCTTTGGTTTTTAGCATATTCACTGTACTAAACAACTTGCAAAGGTAATAAATTTTAACATTTTCCAACTTAAAAAACTATAAATAACCACCTCAGGCTGTTTTGATATCAAGCCCGCTGAACAGCAGGACACCCCTGACGTATAAAACCTTTTCATGATCAGTATGATCCGGTTTTTTTAATCTTTTATCAGATACTTCAGCAAATATGGTGGTCACTTCTGTTTTAACCTCCCAGTCTGCCGGAACAAATACGTTGCAGCCACTGAATAATGAAGACAGTTGGATTACTCCTCCTTTTTTATCCAGCCCTGCATTTTTAAAATTAAGGTCTGCCCCGGAAAAAACGCAGGTGACTTCTCCCTGGCGAAAAGCTTCGGATTCGATAAGCCTTGTTCCGCCGCCAAACACATTGACTAATTCCAGGTCTTCTGCCTGCTCAATATGTTTATCGCGAACCCTCCTTTTTTTTTTGAAAAACAATCGGGGGAATAACAATACAACTCCGCCAAGGACCAGCAAGAGCGGAATAGCTGTACGGATAAGCATCCTGAGGTCTACCCCGAAATGACTTCGCGCCATAAAAAAAGCCCCGATAAATAACAGTACCAGGCCGGTTGTGCTGTTTTCCCTGGAGGCGATCAGAATGATCCCCAGAACGATCAGTATCATCTGCCAGGATAACAGGAAATCCGGTAAAGGAAGGTAGATAGCGAACCCGGCGAGTTTCATAAATAAAAGAACGCCCAGGGCTATAAAAAGCAGTCCGATTATAATACGGGCCAGATTGGATGTTTTCATGGTGGTGAAAATTTAAATGGTTGTCAACAGCAAAATTACTATTTTTAGCGAAGGAGATTATCCTGTAAAAGAAAATAGGTAATTGAATCCGGATACGCACAAACAACTGCAAACTAAAATTGTTATGCAGATATATTTCGATACTTTGTTTAATAATCTTAAAGATTCATTAAATACTTACACCGGATGACTAAATACCTGCTGGCATTGTTAATTGTTTTTCTGGTTTCACCCGAATTGCTGATCTCCCAGACAGGAACCATCCGGGGCCGTGTATTTAATGAGGATACCAATGAAGCCCTTCCTTTTGTAAACCTGGTAATTGAGGGCACAAACATCGGGAGTACCGCAGACCTGGACGGGCAATTCCTGTTTACAGGGGTTGAGCCCGGCTTTATCCGCTTGCGGGTGTCTGCTGTTGGCTTTGAATCGCGCCTCAGCGAGGAATTCATGGTCACAGGAAACCGTACTGCCAATATCGATATCGGGTTGAAGGAACAACGGGTGGAACTGGATGCGGTAGAAATCAGGGTTTCACAATTTGAAAGGAACCCTGAAAGCCCTGTATCATTGCGACGACTTGGCATCAAGGAGATTGAACGCAGTCCTGGCGGCAACAGGGATATATCCAAAGTAATACAGGGACTGCCCGGTGTGGCTGCCACCCCTTCCTTCCGCAATGATGTGATTGTTCGTGGCGGAGGACCGGCAGAAAACAGTTTTTTCCTTGACGGGATGGAGATCCCCAATATCAATCATTTTGCCACACAGGGTGCCAGCGGTGGGCCGGTCGGGATCATTAACACGGATTTTATCCGGGAAGTGGAAATGTATTCAGGTGCTTTCCCGGCTTCCCGCGGAGACGCCCTGAGTTCTGTGTTCGAATTCAGACAGGTCAATGGCAACCCGGACAGGTTAAATTTGCAGGCCACCCTGGGGGCCAGCGACCTTGCTTTAACCGCTGATGGCCCACTGAGTCAGAATACCACTTTTATTGCTTCGGCCAGGCGCTCATACCTTCAATTTATATTCAGTGTCGTAGGCCTGCCCTTCCTGCCCACCTATAACGGCTTTCAGTTTAAAACCAATACCCGCGTTACAGAAAATTCCACCCTGAGCATCCTCGGAATAGGTGCTATTGATCAGTTTGAACTGAACCTGGGTGCCAATGAGACTGAGGAACAACGGTATATTCTGAACTATCTGCCGGTGAATGAACAATGGAACTATGCAATAGGTGGGGTTTACAGGAGGTTCAGGAATAACGGGACAGAAACATGGGTCCTCAGCCGCAATATGTTAAGAAACTCCGCTTACAAATATCCCGGAAACGACGAGTCTGTTTCAAGGATACTTGATTATGCATCTGATGAAATTGAAAACAAATTCAGGTATGAAAGAAGACTCTCCTTTGGCCCTTATACCTTGCAGGCCGGAGCCGGCACAGAATACGCGAAGTTTACCAGCGACACTTATCAGGAGATTTTCCGTGGGGGAAGGCCGGATACTCTTTCTTTTTACTCCTCCTTTGATATGTTCAAATGGAGTATATTCGGCCAGCTTACCAGGCGGGTGATTAACGACCGTTTGTCACTTTCTTTTGGTCTTCGCGGTGACGCCAACAATTATTCGGAAAGCATGTCCGGTCTTACAGACCAGCTGTCCCCCCGATTTTCTGCATCCTATGCAATCACGGAAGACTTCTTTCTGAATGCAAATGCAGGCAGGTATTATCAGCTTCCTGCCTACACAACCATGGGTTTTCGCAACAATCAGGGAATGATGATCAACCGGGAGAATGGGTTAACCTACATCCGCGCCGACCACCTGGTGGCTGGTGTTGAATTACTTCCAGGTCAAAACAGCACGATAACCCTGGAGGGGTTTTATAAAACCTACGGAAACTACCCTTTTTCTGTGAATGACTCTGTGGCCCTGGGAAGTCAGTCTGCCGATTTCGGCATCGTGGGAGGTGAAGAGGTAAGGTCAACCGGAGAGGGACGGGCTTACGGAGCGGAATTATATTACAGGGATGAAGACCTGTGGAACTGGAATGTGATTTTATCCTATACTTATGTCCGGAGTGAATTTAAAAATATTGAGGATGAATTTATCCCTTCTGCCTGGGACAGTCGTCATATTCTCAATATCACAGGGTTAAGAAATCTTCCCAACAATTGGGAGGTCGGTTTCAAATGGCGCTTCAGCGGTGGGAATCCTTATACCCCCTATGATCTGGAACGTTCAGGCATTGTCAGTGCCTGGGATGTGCAGGGAATGGGTTACCTGGATTATTCCCGTTTCAACAGCAGGCGACTTCCCTCATTTCACGAGTTGAATGTACGGATCGATAAACAGTTTT
>PWHO01000131.1 GCA_003555385.1 Bacteroidales bacterium | reverse complement strand
GTGCCAAGGTATCCTGCCCATTCCATGATGTGTATTTCCATAATCTTGGTTTATTGATTCAGGTTTTATATTTTAATGAAGTCATCACCCAGGTCCTTGTTGCTGTATACCAAAACGTAGCCTCCTCCTCCTGCACCGCAAAGTTTCATGGAATAATCCCCTGATTCCAGCCCTTGTTCCCATTCAGGAATCAGGTGATCGGGAATCATTTCACGGAAAAACCGGAGCTGCATACCAGATAATTGCCGCATGTGTTCTTCCAGCAGCTGACGCTCTCCGGAAAGAACAGCCGTGATGCAATGATCATTTAACGGAATGTATTCTGCGTGAAACATGTTCCTGAAATTATCGCCGGCATACTTCCTGTGAAACAAAGATACCAGGGGCGCGGTTTTCCGTGGGGATGCCGTGTCTTTCAGGAAAAAGCCCCCTTTTTTTTTCTGTCCTGAAGCGGGAATGTTTACGGTTCTGACCTCCTGTGCGGATTTCACCAGCAAAGGTAAGGCCGAGTAGGAAGTAAGCGGATCAATTCCCGAGCTTTCGCCATGAAAAAAACCTTCCATAGCTGCGAATATTTCTTTTAGTTGTTGCAGTTGACCCGCATCCTGTGCATTTGCAACGGATATGCGTTCGCGGGCGTACCTGTGATAAACGTCAGCCACCAGGGCTCCGGAACTTCCCATGCCATATCCGGAGGGGATGTTGGAGTCAAAAAACAGCCCCTGTTCCAGGTCGTTGGTGAAACGGTCAAGATCCAGAAGGTCAGAAAAAGGTTCGGGGGTTGTGGCATTGGTCAGAAAACGAAAATAGGACTGAAGCGCCTGATTGGATGCTTTCGGATTGTTATGCCCGTCTGCTTCCCCGGGAAACCTCAGCCATCCTCTCAGCCTGGTAAACGGCAGGGTGAGGGCCCCTGACCCCATCATCAGGCTGTATTCCCCGAACAACAAAATTTTTGCGTAAAACTTCCTTTCCATTTTGCAAATATTGTGTGCTATGCCTCCTTGCCCAGGTTAACCGGCCCGCGTCCCATGGCGTCGTCGATCCATTCCCTGTCTTCACAGCGTTCAGCCAATTCATCCCTGATCAGGGGCACAACCCTGTCTGAATATTCTTTGGGGTACAAAAGGTGGATGTTGGGGCCGGCATCCATGGTAAAATACAGGGGAATATTTGTTTCCCGCCGGAAATCCCTGATTTTTTCAATCAATCGCAATGAATTCGGATGCATGAGGGTATAGCCGGGATCGGATGACATCATCAGGCTGTGCAAACTGAGTGCTTCATTTTCTGCAATCTCTCCGAATGTATGAAAATCACCTTCTTTGACTGCATTGAGCAGTCGCTTCAGGTTGTTTTCCGCCTGATTCTTCCTGGCCGATCTGTATGGATGCTGATGCATCAGCGCATGCCCTTCCGAGCTGGATACTTTTTTTTGCCGGCTGTCAACAATCAGTATTGCATCCCTGAGTGAAAAAAAATCGGGGTGTACAGACTGGTCATCCAGGCGAACGGCATACTCATCTGAACTGCCGGGCAGGTAAGGGGTTTTGCCCCATACCACCATGCCGTCATAAACGGAGCGGCAGGCGCTTCCGCTGCCCAGCCTGGCCATGAAAGATGCTTTACGGAAAAACTCAACGGATTTCCCGGAACGGATTTCTGCTTCGATGCTGCACAGGCACAGGGCCAGGGCACTGAAGGCAGCCGCGGAAGATGCGATACCGGCAGAGTGGGGGAAGGTGCTCGTGCTTTCAATGCGTAAACGGGTGTGTTGCAGAAACGGAAAATGCTCAGTAAGCCCTTCCAGGTAAGCTGTGATACGCTTTTTAAATGCATCGTTTTGATTGCCGTTGATGCTGAAGTGCGCAAGCGTGAAATGATCAGCGGGATTGATGTCATAGTCCATCCGGATTTTTACCACACTGTTTTTCAGCACAAAACTCAGGGAAGGGTTCATGGGGAGCTGCACAGGATACTTCCCCCAATATTTAACGATGGCAATATTGGCCGGGCTTTTCCAGCTGACGGAACCCTGTGCCGCTTTAAAAACGCTTTTTTCATTATCGGATCTCTGCTTCATCATTTGCTTGTGGTTTTGTCAGGGTGCAATCGCATCTCAGCAAAGGGGATCACGGTGTGGAAACCTTTGTGATGAAAGTAGCAGACGATTTCTTCCCGGGGTCTGTCTGCGGCTGCCATAAAAAAATCACCTCCCCAGGCTCCGAGCGACTTCACAGAACCCGGGAAGTCAGGGAAAAAATCCGCCTGTAAAGGGGTTCGGTGAAGATATTGGGCAGTGATCCTTTCATGATGATCCATGGCTTCCATGAACGCTGCCAGGTTTTGGGTAACAGCCATCTTCTGCGATAAAGCCGAAATATCGCGAATATCTTCCGGACGCACAATACCCGGGTCAAAAGTACGCAGGCTCTTTTCACTGCTTTGCTTCCGTCCGCTGTAAACAAAAACCAATTGTCCCCCGAAAACGGGGTTGAAACTGGTTGTTTCCACGTGGGGAGGCGTATTGGTACCCTGGTACTGGTAGAGCACAGGGCGGGAACTCCTGGCGCAGGCAATGTCGTAGCCCGACCCGTTCGAGACTTTAAAAAAGAGGGCATAAGGGTCTGCCGATGCCCACCATGCAATATTTGAGATCAGTGAAGATGAGCTTCCCAGCCCCCATTCCCGGTCAAAACCTATGTCGCTGACGGCTTCCCAATGGTATTGGCCCGCAAGAAAATCCGGGTTGAGTTCCCTTGCAGCCCTCAATACATTTCTCACAAAGCGTACGGATTCTTTCCGGGATCTGTTCTCTTGTTGTGGTGGTGCGTATCTCTGTTGTGACCCGTCCTCCCTTTGTGCCCAATCTGCCTCCTGCGTCCCTTCTCCTGGTTGGGTTACAGATTCCAGATCCGGAAGCGAGAACCTGGTTTGCAGCCAGCTGTTCCCTTTGACCTGTGTGCGCCAGTCCAATGCAGGTTGGGAGGCCGGTCGTTTTTCAACGGTGAGGGTTTGCCGGTAGCTGACCGGCATGGCAAGGGCCCTGGCCCCTGAAAGGACAAGGTATTCTCCGCTGATCATCAGCTTGCCATTTGATACCCATCTGCTATGTGTGGTTTTTTCCGGCATTGGGAGAGCGTTTTCTGAGTTGATCCAGGTAGGTTGCCACAGCCTGGTGAGATACTTTCCTGTTGCTGAAGTGCCGGATAGCCTGCTTGCTTTCCTC
>PWHO01000294.1 GCA_003555385.1 Bacteroidales bacterium | reverse complement strand
TTGTCCGGCCGTTCCTTCAGTTTCAACAATAACAAGGTTGGCAATAATGCCGGTTACATTCCCGATTGTATTCATAATATTGCTATTTTTCTGTAAATTTTTCAGGTAGTTCGTAGCTGTCTTGCAGCTCCCTGAGCAGCTTTTTGAACATTTCATTGCTGTGCTCCTTGTCGATGCTCAGCCAGCGTTCAATCATGCCCAGCTTGATGTTGAAGGCCAGGATTTTTTCAATGGTGAAATAGTGGAAAAAAGTTTCCTCATCGAGGTACTTCCACTTCAGTTCGTCAATGGCCTGCTCCCTTTCCTTCACATCATCCTTTTTGGCGATGGCCGTAAGGTCCTCCATGTAATCCAGTTCCCCACCAAGGCCAAAATCCCTTGCATGGCTTTTGCGGATTATTTCAGCAACTTCCCCGGTACCGATGATCTGTTTTTCGTAAGGTACTTTGTATTTTCGTGCATTCAGGGCGACCATGATATTCTTGATGTTCAGCTCAAGCTGGAACCAGTCATGCAAAAACTGGTTTTTCTCGTTTTTCAGGATATAGTCATGAAACAAAGTGTTCAACTCGTCTTCCGGCTTCATCTCTTCAAAAACCGGTTCTTTGTTTTTGAAGGCGGTGATGAATTGCATCATATATTCCGGGAGATCTGTCGGCTCCTTGATGTTGTCTTCCAGCCTTTCTTTTGAGAAGTTCCCTTTTTCGTTAAAGGGTTTGTCATTTTTTTCCAGCAGGTTAAGCAGGTTGATGTTGTCAAACGGAAGGAACAGCTTTTCCAGCAGTTTGTAGTCATCAGGATGCAACTCTGTCCGGAGCTCTTCCCTGAATGCAAGTTGATCAGCATGGAGCTTGTTGATATCCAGGGTAATGTCCTGAAGTCCTGCAACCAGATAATAATAATTACGCTTCACTTGCTTGTTTTTTTTTGGGTTAGCCTCTGACTTACTTCTTCCCCTTTTTCTCCTTCTTGTCTTCCTTACTGTCTTGCTTTTTGCTTTTCTGTTCCTCAAACAAAAGCGAGATCAGCCTGGGGCGCATATATTGCTTGAAAAACTGGTCAAAATCCGCATCGGAGAATGACACCAGGTATCCGCCGTCTTTGGGTCCGATCTTGAACCCTCCTTTGATCTTTTCGCTGAAATCGATCTCCAGTCCGCTTTCCATCAGATCCTTTGCTTTTTTCCGGAAGAATTCCTCAAACTCTTTTTTCTTGTTCTCCGGCAGCAACACGGTCAGGTCCACATTGTCGCTTCCTTTCGGATCCCAGTTTTTGACGATGGTTTGAATGATATCGCGGGTGAAGGTTTCATCTTTGAAGGCGGCCTTCGTTTCAGGTTCTATGGTTTTTGCCTGGATCAGGCTGACCACTTCCTGCTTCAAGTCAGAAATTGCCTGCCTTGCAGAAAGCTGAAGCTCATTCAGCGCGTTATCACTGGTCTCCTCTGCTTCTTTTTTTGCTTTATCGATGGTCGCATCCGCTTCTTTTTTTGCTTTTGCCACCAGCTCATCAGCCTGTTTTTGGGCGTCAGAAACGATTTTATCGGCTTCTTTGTTCGCCTTCTCTACGCCTTCCTTGTAGATCTTGTCGGTGAGCTCCTGAAGTTTTTTTTGCATCGCTAAAAGGGTTTATAATATATTCTCTTCTGTATATGATCGTTCAAAAGTCGTTCAAAATTAGAAAAAAAATCTATAGCGTGATTTTCTTTAACAAAATTCCAATTGGTGCGGGCAAAAGTAACATAAAAATAATTTGTTACAAAATTAACAACTCAAATTTAATTGGAAAAAAGACTGATTCTTAACACATTTCTATATAGAAGGGGTTTACTTCTTTAAGACAGATTGTTATTTGTGAAGACAGATTGTTATTTGTGCCCTGGTTACCCGGAAGATATTCAGAATCTTCCGGGGCCCAGGGGCTTTTTAATTGCGCCGAAGGCTGCGCAATAACTTCATATTTTCGCTTTTATGTTTTATTGAATGACCGGATATGGAAGCTGGTATACACTACCGGGATCAGCACCAGCGTGATCATTGTAGAGATAAGGAGACCACCTATAATTGTGATACCCAGCGGACTCCACATTTCCGCTCCCATGCCTGAGCTCATGGCCATCGGCACCATTCCCAGCATGGTCGTCAGGCTTGTCATTAATACCGGGCGCAGTCTGGCCCGGCCCCCCTCCAGTACAGCACCCCGAAGCGGGTGTCCCCGCTCCCTGAGTTGGTTGATATAATCTACCAGCACAATGCCGTTATTCACCACGATTCCGAGCAGCATGATCACCCCGATAAACGTGACTACGCTCAGGGTCAGACCGGTTACCACGAATGCCCAGACCACTCCGATGATGGAAAATGGAATGGCAAATATGATGATGAACGGGTCAATGAGTGATTCGAACTGAGATGCCATTACCATATATACGAGGATGATGCCTGCAAAGAACATCAGGTTCAGGCTGCCAAAGGAATCGCTTTGCTCAGTGACCTGCCCTCCAAGTTCCATTGACACTCCTTCAGGGAGCATGACCCCGCTGATAATTTCCCGGGTTTTATCGGTTGCTTCACCCAGGGATATTTCGTGGATGTCGGTCATGACCTTCACCACCCGTTGCTGGTTTTCTCTGCGGATGTCGAGCGGGGCGGTTCTTTCCCTGACGCTGGCCACTTCCCTGACGGGAACCTGTTGCCCGGAAAGGCTTTGGATGAGGATGTTTTCCAGATCGCTGGCACTGCTGCGGAAGTTGCTCCCATATTGGACGGTGATGGCGAATTCGTCGCCTTCCTGCTTGAATTCACCGGCTTCAGCTCCATAAACACTTTGGCGTACCTGCATGGCAACCATGCCGGCATTGAGGTTAAAAAGTGACGCCCTTTCTTTGTCCACGCGAATTTCATACTCCGCTTTACCCGGGTCAATGGTGTTTTCCACATTGACAAAATGGGGCGACTTTTCCAGTTCGTCCTGGAGTATTCTGGCAGTTGCATTGAGTGCATCAAAATTATTCCCCGAAACACTGATCTCAACCGGCTTCTGGTTGCCTAAAAGAGCCGATGAAAATAGGCTGCCTCCGTGTACTGTAAAACGGTCGATTTCCGGTATCTCCTTTTCAATCCTTTCCCTGACGGCATGGGCTGCTTCCCAGGCACTCCGGTCTCTCTCGTCGGGGCGCCCCATTCGCGCCACCAGTGATCCGATGTTTTTTCCTTCGCGGAAACCCACCG
>PWHO01000266.1 GCA_003555385.1 Bacteroidales bacterium | reverse complement strand
GAACCGGGGACTATGTGTATCGGGACCCCGAGAGTGATCAGCGAATGGTCAGAATGGCTGTCTGGGACACCATTCGTCTGCATGATGCAAGATGGAGGGTGGTTATATCATATGCTCCATACTAAACGGGTACTTCCAACTAAAAAAATTTCAAAACTGACAATGAAAACCCTGCCAAGGAAGCCTGATTCATCAAATACTGACGTCAATCTGTTTAACCGGTTAATCTATATTCTCCCCCTTGGTGTATTGCTGCTGGCCTCGTGCATGCGTTTTCTGCTGTCAATAGACTACTCCGGTATAAGTGCCCAAAAAGTAGCAGAGCGGAACCTGAGCAATGAGAAATATGCCGCCAGGCTGGAAGCTGACGGATGGCCGGCCGGTCAACTGAATACAGCCGCCGATCATCACTACCTGGACGATGAAGAAAAGAACCTGGTTCTTGCCCACAACCTGGTAAGGTATGACCCCGGAAAGTTTGCAAGGCAATATGTGACGGAATATATTACCTATTTTGAAGGCAAAGAATTTCATTACCCGGGCAGAGACCTTATTATGCTGACCGAGGAAGGGGATGAACCCGCCATAGAACTTTACTGGGAATTATTGAACACCGATCCGGTCGGGATCTTTTTTCCTTCACAGGGTTTACATGAAGCGGCAATATCCCATGCTGATTACCTGGTTCGAAATAAAACAAGGGGCCACGGCGGACAGGGTGGCCTGGTGGCAAGGATAGAGAGAGCGGGTAATTGGGAACAACAGATCGGAGAGAATATCGCCTATGGCAGTTTTTCTCCTCATGATGCACTGATGTACATGCTGATCAATGATAACGTGGATGACAGGACTCACAGGCAAAACATACTGAACCCGGGCTTCCGTTTTATCGGGGTGGCCATGGATTATCATCCGCTATTCCCGAATGGAGAAATCTATGTCATCAACTACGCCTTTTATTTCAGGGAAAACCAGTCCGGCATCCGCAGACCCCATCAGGACAGAAGAAGAATCCGGCCAATCCACGTCTGGGATTAGTATTCCAGCAATTCCCTGGCCGCAGCCCTTATTGTTTCCACTGACGGAAGAATGGCTGCCTCCAGATTTTTATGAAACCCTACAGGTGTAAAAGCAGATCCAACGCGTTTTACCGGCGCATCCAGATACTCAAAAGCTTCACCGGTAATTTGTGCGGCAAGTTCTCCGCCAAAACCACTAAAAACTTTGTCCTCATGAACCACCAGTACGCGGTTGGTTTTTTTTACTGATTCCAGAATGGTTTCTGAATCCAATGGAACCAGGGATCGTATGTCTATCACTTCGATCTCTTTCCCGGTTTCTTCAGCAATTTTACCAGCTGCCTGAATACTCAGGTGGGTCGTATTTCCGTAAGTGACAATGCTGAGGTCACTGCCTTCCCTTCTTATCCTTGCTTTGCCAAAAGGAACTTCAAAATCTTCCGGCACCACAGTTTCAGCCACCTTTGCATTGTACAGGGCTTTAGGCTCAAGAAACAATGTGGGGCCTTTGGATCGCATGGCTGTTCTTAATAACCCTGCAGCATCATCGGCAAAAGAAGGATACACAACCCTTATACCCGGGAAAGTGGTCAATGCGGCCTCTGTGGTCTGGGAATGATACAAGCCTCCTCCGATGTACCCCCCGGAGGCCAGCCTGATGGTCACATTCGGGGAAAACTGCCCATTACTCCGCCAGTAATCATGGGTCATCTCCACATACTGTTCCATGGCCGGCCAGAAGTAGTCGGCGAACTCAGCCCCTTCAATCACCACACGGATTTTCTCATTAAACCGGGTCATTCCGTTAGCTGTTCCCACAATATAGTCTTCCGCAATGGGTGCGTTAAATACCCGCTCTATACCAAACTCTTGCTGCATGCCTTTGGTTACATTGAATATGCCCCCCTTCTCTTTGTATGCCACGTCCTGTCCCCAGATAAATGTATCCGGATTGTGCCGGAATTCGGCTTTCAGGGTTTCATTCAGTGCCGTGATCAGCTTTTTCTTATCCCCTTCTTCGTTATGAATCCCTTCGGGATATCCCTCAGGCTCATATGGTTCCGGCAGCACATGGTCATAAATCGATCCGGGATCCGGATCAGGCTCTTTCAAAACCTTTTTATGGGCATCGGTGATCAACTTACCCACCTCTTTGTCGATTTCCTTTTGCTCCTCTTTCGACATGATTTTATTGTCGGCAAGCAGCTGCTGAATCTTGCCGATGGGATCATTGGCTCTCACACAGTGAAGCTCAGCCTCGTCCCTGTAAAGGTCGTGCCGGTCACTGTTTGAATGGGATCCGATACGAACCACACTGGCATGAACGATTACCGGCTCTTGCGCTTCCAGCGCATGCCGGCGTGCTTCCCACATCGCATTCATGGAACTCAGCACGTCCTTTCCATCGCAGTGAATGATCCGAAGATTTTTAAACCCGCTAAAGTTGTCGGCCGCCTTCCTGTTGGCGGTCTGGTCTTTTTTCGGCACGGAAATCCCATATCCGTTATCCTGAAACACGAAGATCACCGGCAGTTTTTCATTGCTGGCTCCGTTAATGGCTTCATACACATACCCTTCAGAAACAGAAGATTCGCCCTGGGAACTGATGGCCACTCCCTTATGCCCGTAACGCTTCATGGCCCGGGCCACACCTACTGCATGCAAAGTGTGGTTTCCCGTAGAGGATGACACATTGTGAATATTCCATTCCGGTTTGGCAAAATGGTTTGACATATGCCGCCCGCCACTGGCCGCATCAGTGGCTTTTGACAATCCGTTGCGCAGAATTTCTTCGGTGGAAATTCCTGCGGAAATGGCGATAAGCATGTCGCGGTAATAAGGGAAAAGGTGATCGGTTTTCCGGTCAAAAACCTGGCCAATGGCCAGCTGAATGGCATCGTGGCCTGCATAGGGGGCATGATAGGACCACCCAAGTGCCTGTTTGAGGTAATTCGGGGCTTTTTCGTCAAGTTTGCGTCCCAGTGCCATCAACCGGTACCATTCCTTGAATTTTTTGGGCTTAACGTTTTTAAGTGTGTATTTTTTATCCGGCTCCTTTGCGCTTTCTTTCTCTTTCCTGGTTTTATTTGTTTTGCTTGTCATATGTTCCTGGTATTTATTCTGAAAATGACCATTCGTTTATCGGCAAGTAAACAGCAGGAACAATGCTTTTGTTTACTGCCTCATCGTGCTTTTGATGGCAGCAGGCAAATCCGCAATGATGTCCGTAGCAATAAGGCCTTCATCTCCTTTACGGGCCCGTGCCAGGTCACCGGCCTTTCCGTGCAGGTAAACAGCCATCAGGCAGCTATGCAAAGGAGAGTAATTCTGGGCAAGCCATCCCAGCACCATCCCTTTAAGCACATCACCACTTCCTCCTGTAGCCATTCCGGGGTTGCCCGTTGAATTGAAAAAGCACCTGCCGTCCGGCGAAACGACCACCGTATGAGCACCCTTCAGGATGATATGCACCTGGAAACGATGTGCGAGTTCAATGGCTTTTTCCAGCCTGTCATGGTCATCTGTGGTTTTCCCCGCCAGGCGATCGAATTCACCGGGATGCGGGGTAAAAACAGATCCCTTGGGCAAAAAGCCACACCATGTAAGATTGTCTGCCAGAATATTCAGCGCATCAGCATCCAGTACCATGGGAACCGTGGTATTCTGAATCAGCACTTTCAGGGCGCGGGCTGTTTGTTCATGCGTGCCGATACCCGGCCCGACACCCACAGCATTGAAACCTTCCAGGTCTCCTACCCCTGATATAATATGGGGATGCTCATCCGGCACACACATTGCCTCAGGCACACTGGCCTGCAATACTTCATATCCGCACCTGGGGATTTGTACCGTCAGCAAACCGGCCCCGCTGCGTATTGCCGACCCGGCAGCCAGCACGGCTGCCCCGGCCTTTCCATAACTTCCGGCCATCAGGTAGGCATGTCCGAAGTGCCCCTTATGCGCAAACTTACGGCGGGGACGATACAGCGACCTGATATCAGAGGCCTGCAGATAATGGTATTTGGTTTCTGCCTGTTTGACAGCGTGCGGATGTAGCCCGATGTCAATCAAATACCACGACCCCAAATATTTTTCATTGGATGAAAACATAAAAGCCAGCTTCGGCAATTGAAAACTCAGGGTATAATCTGCATGGATAATCCGTTTGGGGTCATTGTTCCTGTTATCCTCACAAAACAACCCTGTGGGAAAATCAATGGCCACAACAGCAGCTCCGGAACCATTAATATACTGAACTGCTCCGGCCAGCAAACCTTCCAGCGGCCGGGTCAGGCCGCTTCCCAGTATGGCATCCACCACAAGGTCATCCTCTGACAATACGGGAAGATCACCCTCTTCATGTATTTCTGCCAGTTTCGCATTGACCATTCCCTCCAGCCTTTTTTCATTGGCTGCAAAATTTTCAGAAGGGTGATCTGTATGACAAAGTTTGAAAATACTCACATGATACCCTGCGCCGGCCAGCAATCGCCCGATTACAAGCCCGTCACCTCCGTTATTCCCCATTCCGCAGAAGATCTTCACTGCCTGTTTTTTTTTCATTTGACGTCGGATCCAGTCATAACATTTCCTGGCCGCCCTTTCCATCAGGTCAAGGTATGACACGGGCTCATTCCGGATGGTATAGGCATCCAGTTCTCTGATCTGCGAAGCGTTGAGTATCTTCATGGGTTGGGTGTTTGTCGTTAGTAAGCTTATGTGTATTTTTGACGATCTCTTACTTACAAAAATAAAGCTATATTCCATAACACACAATGGGTGCGATAACTCCCCGCATAAAACAGGAAAACAGGAAAATCCTTTTACCGGTGGCATACCTCGCGCCTCTGGAGTATATGGTCTGTATGGTTTCGGCCGGGAAAGCAGTAATGGAGTTGCATGAAACCTATCAGCGGCAAAGCTGGCGGAATCGTTGCACCATCTATACCGCAAACGGAGCCCGCAACCTGATCATCCCTGTGGAACGACCTTCAGGAAATCATTCACGGACCAGCGAGGTATTGGTTTCCAAACACGATAACTGGCGAAAAAAGCACTGGCGCAGTATCACCAGCGCCTACCGCAACTCACCTTTCTTCATCTATTACCAGGATCTTCTGGCCCCGTTTTTCCTTGAAGCAACCTCCTCCCCGGAATTGTTGTGGGAATTCAACCTGAAGATACTGCAGTCAATCCTGGAAGAACTGTCCATTCCGGCAGATATCGGGTTAACGAAGAAGTATGAGCGAGAGCCGGAAGGAACGACCGATCTCAGAGAAAAGCTGACACCAAAGGCCCACCGCAGAAAATATGCACCCGTCAGCCACTGGCCGGTTTACCAGCAAACATTTGCGGAAAAGCACGGATTTATGCCCAACCTGAGCATCGCAGACCTCATGTTTAATCTTGGACCGGCAAGTAATGACTACCTGGCAGAAACTGCAAAACACCTTGAGGTTTAACCCATATTTTGCGGGTTAACCCAATGAGGGATAAGCAACCCTGACGTGATAAATATTCAGGAGCATTCGCTTGAATATCCCTTTAACCGCGCTGATATCCCTCAGGGTAATATCTGCATTGTCAAATTGTTTCTCTTTTACTTGGGTATCAATGATATTGTCAACAAGTTCGTTGATCTGCTTTTCATCGGGTTTGCCAAGGCTCCTGGAGGCTGCTTCCACAGAATCGGCCATCATCACAACGGCCGTTTCTTTACTGAAAGGACGAGGCCCAGGGTAGGTAAACTGAGCCTTATCGATTTCCTCATCGGGGCGCTCCTTCATTTCCATGGTATAGAAATACCGTGCAGTGGTTGTACCGTGGTGGGTCCGGATAAAATCGATGACATATTCCGGAAGGTTTTTCCTGCGGGCCATCTCAATACCGTCAATCACATGATCAATAATTATTCTTGCACTTTCTTTGTAAGAGATTTCGTCATGCGGGTTATATCCTGAAGTCTGGTTCTCGATAAAATACAAAGGGTTGTTCATTTTTCCGATATCATGGTATAAAGCACCGGTTCTGGTCAGAAGACTATTCCCCCCGATTGCAATGATGGCCTCTTCAGACAGGTTGGCTACCTGCAATGAATGCTGAAAAGTGCCCGGGGCCTTCATTCCCAGGTTTCGCAGAAGCAGGTTGTTGGTATCAGACAGTTCCAGGAGGGAAAAGTCAGTGGGCATGCCAAACAGCCGCTCAAACAGGAATATCAGCGGATAAGCAAATAAGGTCAGGAATGCACCACCGGCAAAATAGACAAAGTCCTGCCAGGCAAGGTTTTCAAAAGACCCCGTATGAGCCAGTGAAAGACCAAAATATACCGCAGAGTAAGTAATAAAGATCAATGTGACTGTAACAAAAAGCTGAGACCGGCGCCTGAGGCTCGCCATACTGAGTATGGCAATGATCCCGGCCAGGAACTGCAGAAAAACGAATTCAAAACTCCTGGGGATCAAGAAACCGATCATGATGATGGTGGTAATATGGACGTAGAGGGCGAGCCTGTTGTCGAAAAATGCCCGGATAATCACAGGTACCATAACAACGGGAACCAGGTAGAGGTACTCTACATTATAACGGATAACCAGACTGGTCAGAAATACCATCAGTAAAACTGAAAGGAGTATGAGCAGCACCTGCCTGTTATCTGTAAAAACATCCCGCCTGAAGAAATACAGAAACAGCAGCAGTACGATCATGGAAATACTCACCAACAGAAACTGGCCGGCGTAAAGCACTGCCAGTATTGATGCATCCCCGATCTGTCGCTGATATTCAGCCCTGAATGATTCAAGGATCTGATAGGTGTTTTCGGTAATCAGTTCGCCTTTTGATACAATCTTCTCCCCCTCCTGCACCATCCCCCTGGTCCGGGAAATTCTTTCCATCTCGGCACTGAGGGCCTTGCTGGTCAGTTCATCATCATAAAACACATTATGGCTAAGGGCACTTTCAAGCAGGGGTTTGAGTAAATCCGTATCAACTTGCCCTTCAAGTCCCTCAAGTGTATTGATCACGTAAAGAAATGCTTCCTGGACTGTGTACAGATCACCGAGTTGCATTCCAGTGGCAATATTGTCCTCCAGGAGCCGGATTTTAAAATCATCTCCCCTGCCTCTAAACTCCTCGTCGAGGTATACAATACCGTGGTCATACAAATGTGACAGAATTTCTTTGCCTGCGTCCCTGGTGGCTTCTTTAAATGTTTCCCTGGTACCCATGTATTTGTCTTCCCAGACTTCATCAAAAGAGAGTTCAAACTCCTCCTTCATGGATTCCCTGACAACCGGGCGACGGGAGAAAAAAGGCCGGAACTCATCTTCAACTTCCTCTGTCTCTCGTTCAATTTCCTGTGGTGACTTCAGCACGGCAAAATTAAAGGGCGCAATCAGGTCTTCATACAGCCATGGACGTGCCCTCTGATACTCGTAATCAAAACCGGGCTGACGTGGGAAAAGCTGAACGAGCAACACAATACTGACCAAAACAAGGATGGCCTTGTATATATTTGAATAATTCCGCTGAAACCAGTGGATAATTTTTGTCATCAGTTTACCTTTCATTAAAATCAACAGGACATGCCCCGGTAATTATCCCTGTAAATCATTTATTGTTTTAACACAAATCTGTTGTTCTAACACAAAAAGGGGGCAATCAGTTCACAATACTCCTTTCAACAAGTAACGAATATAATAAAAAAAAATCCCTACTTTTATTTTTTAAAATAAAATAAACTATCCTGCAGATGACTACCGGTATATGCCTTATAGCTTATATTCCACTCCGCTCTGAGCCAAACCACAAAAGTGAAATGGTCAGCCAGTTGTTGTTCGGAGAAAGTTTTGACGTGCTTGAAACCCAGGCCGGCTGGTTGCACATTGAAATGCATTATGACCGTTACCGGGGTTGGGTTTTAGGGAGCCAGGCCCATATAATGGAAGAGCCATTCCGGGATATTTACCGGGAACTGCCTCTTCTTGTTACCGCCGATAATCTGGCAATCATGACAGACACTGTTACCAGGAGCAAATTCCCGGTTAGTGCCGGCAGTACATTCCTTCCGGGTAAAGACCACAGAATGGCTGTCGGCGGACACCGTTTCTTGCACCACGGAAGCATGGCAGACGGCAATAAGCAAAAAAGTTGTGAACAAATTTGTGAGTATGCACACAGCTTTATCAATACGCCTTATTTATGGGGGGGCCGCTCTGCTTTTGGAATTGATTGCTCCGGCTTTATCCAGGTTATTTTCAAGCTTGCAGGAGTAAAGCTTCCACGCGACTCTCAGGAACAAGCCAGGGAAGGCGAAAGCATTCACCTGATCCATGAAACAAAAGCAGGGGATTTGTTGTTTTTTGACAATAAGGATGGGGAGATCAATCACGTAGGCCTTTTGCTTAATCAGGAACATATTATCCATGCGCATGGAAAAGTCCGAATCGACAGGGTTGACCACCACGGCATTTTTGATGCAGGTCAAAAAGCGTATACCCATAAGCTGCGACTCATCAAGCGAATCTGCGGTGAATGAGGCAAATCCTCTGTAATAGCAATATTTTCCTTACCTTTGCAGGCTGAAAAACAACACAGAAAAGCGATTTTGGATGATTAAAATAACTTTACCCGATCAAAGCATAAAAGAATTCAAACCCGGCATTACCGGCCTGGAAATTGCCAAAAGTATTTCGGAAGGACTGGCTCGTAACGTCTTGTCCATTTCCGTGAATGGTGATACCCGGGATTTGCACAGACCCATCCATGAAGATGCCCGGATTAAACTGCATACTTTTGATGACACAGAAGGGAAGGCAACCATGTGGCACTCTTCTGCCCACCTGATGGCGGCCGCCATTGAAGAATTGTATCCCGGAACAAAATTCGGCATTGGTCCTGACATTGATCAGGGTTTTTATTATGATATTGATCTTGGCGACCGGTCCATTTCCAGCAATGATTTTGAGAAAATTGAGAATAAAATGCTGGAGATCGCCCGCAGGAAAGAGCCTTTTGTCAGGAAAGAGATCCCCCAAAAAGAGGCGCTTGAGTATTATTCTGAAAAAGGAGATGAATATAAGGTAGACTTGATTAGTGACCTGGAAGACGGCACCATCAGTTTTTACACATCAGGTAATTTTACCGACCTTTGCCGCGGACCTCACCTTCCCGACACCGGCACAATCAAGGCTGTCAAACTGCTGAACACTGCCGGAGCGTACTGGCGGGGTGATGAAAGCCGTAAGCAGCTGACCAGGGTATATGGCATCAGCTTCCCCAAGCAAAAGATGCTGAAAGAATACCTGGATATGCTGGAAGAGGCGAAAAAGCGGGATCATCGCAAAATTGGCCGCGAAATGGAATTGTTTGCCTTTTCCGCCAAAGTGGGGCAAGGCCTTCCTCTATGGCTGCCTAAAGGGGCTGAGCTCAGGGAAAACCTCGAAAAGTTCCTGAAGCAGGTGCAGCGAAAGGCAGGTTATAAGCCGGTCATTTCTCCGCACATCGGGCATAAAAACCTTTATGTTACCAGCGGACATTACGAAAAATACGGTGAGGATTCATTCCGGCCGATCACCACACCATCTGAGGGAGAAGAGTTCTTTTTGAAGCCAATGAACTGCCCGCACCACTGTGAAATATTTAAAAACAAGCAATATTCTTACAAAGATATGCCGGTGAGGCTGGCAGAGTTCGGTACCGTATACCGCTATGAGCAGAGTGGTGAATTACACGGGCTGACACGTGTCAGGGGCTTCACTCAGGATGATGCGCATATATTCTGCCGCCCCGACCAGGTCAAAGAGGAGTTCATTGCCGTCATCGACATTGTGCTTCATATATTTAAAGCACTGGATTTCAGTGACTATAGCGTCCAAATATCCCTGAGGGATCCCGATAATAAAGAAAAATATATCGGCTCGGACGAAAACTGGGAAAGGGCTGAAAAAGCCATCATTGAAGCTACAGAAGAAAAAGGCCTGAAGGGAGAGATTGTAACGGGAGAAGCTGCATTTTACGGACCCAAGCTGGACTTTATGGTACGGGACGCCCTGGGTCGTAAATGGCAGTTGGGAACCATCCAGGTAGATTACAATCTTCCGGAACGTTTCGAACTTGAATACAACGGCGCGGACAACCTGAAACACCGGCCGGTTATGATCCATCGTGCACCTTTTGGTTCCATGGAAAGATTTGTCGCCGTCATGATAGAACATTGCGGCGGAAACTTCCCCCTGTGGCTGACTCCCGACCAGGCTATCATATTGCCTATCAGCGAGAAATATGAAAAATATGCAAAAAAAGTTTTTAATTTGCTGAATAATTACGAAATTCGCACGCTGATTGACGAGCGCAATGAAAAAACGGGAAAGAAAATTCGCGATGCAGAAACGCGCAAAATCCCATTCATGCTGATAGTAGGAGAGAAAGAAGAGGCCTCGGAAACCATTTCCGTTCGCAAACACGGGGAAGGTGATCTCGGGGTATTTTCTGTTGAGGCCTTTGCAAAGCTCGTCGAGGAAGAAACACAGAGAATGATACAACCATAAATAACCTGATTTAATAACAAAGTAAAGGAGGGCGTAACATAGCAACACCATTTAAACCAAGAGGCAGAAGGCGTTTCGTAAAGAAAGAAGATCCGCACCGCATCAATGAACGCATCACCGCACCGGTGGTTCGCGTGGTAGGAGACAATGTTGAATCTGACATCCACCCGATCCGGGATGCCCTGAATATGGCCGAGGATATGGGACTGGATCTCGTGGAAATTGCACCTAAAGCAAACCCGCCAGTGTGCAAGATCATGGATTACAAAAAGTTTCTTTACGAACAAAAAAAGAAACAAAAAGAGATCAAGGCCAACGCCTCCAAGATCGTAGTCAAGGAAATCCGCATGGGACCCAATACTGATGAACATGATTTCCAGTTCAAACTGAAACATGCCATCAAGTTCCTTGAGGAAGGTGCCAAATTGAAAGTTTTTGTGTTCTTTAAGGGAAGATCCATCATATATAAGGACAAAGGCGAAGTGATACTGCTTCGTTTTGCACAGGAGATTGAAGAATATGGCAAGGTGGAACAAATGCCGAAATTGGAAGGAAAACGGATGATCATGTTCGTAGCTCCCAAAAAGTCAGGAAAAAAGAATTAATGTTCAATGCTTCATAAATTGTAAATTGTTTGAATAATGCCTAAAATGAAAACCAAATCCGGGGCAAAAAAGCGGTTTTCTCTTACCGCTTCCGGACGTATTAAACGCAAACATGCGTACAAGAGTCACATCTTGACCAAAAAGAGTAAAAAGCGGAAAAGAAATCTGACCAAGACCACGCTGGTTCATAAGTCAGATGAGAAAAACATCAAATCGATGCTGGCTATGTAGCCACTTTTCCGATTAGTATTCACCTTTGTTAAAGCAAAACAAGTCTTTTCCTGAAATAACGGAAAGCGCTTAACGAAAAAAATCACAAATTATGCCAAGATCAGTCAATAAAGTTGCCGCAAGGCACAAAAGAAAAAAGCTGCTGAAGTTGACCAGAGGTTACTTCGGTTCCAGAAAGAATGTTTACACGGTGGCCAAAAACACCTGGGAAAAAGGTCTGACTTATGCCTACCGTGACAGACGCAATAAAAAGAGGGAATTCAGGAAACTGTGGATACAGCGTATCAATGCCGCCACCCGGCAATACGGCATGAACTATTCCCAATTCATTGGCAAACTGAATGCCAAAGACATTCAGATCAACCGCAAGGTACTTGCCGATTTGGCCATGAACCACCCGGATGCCTTTAAGGCCATCGTAGAGTCTGTAAAATAAGCATATTAAGAAGCAATGAACAACAAAGGGGAGGCCACAGTGCTTCCCCTTTTTATTTGCATACGGCCAGAGGGTTTGCATACACACGGCTGCGGTACGCTGTATCAATATACTTCACCATACCAGAGTTCCCTCTTGAGCTTTCCTTTCTCATCATAATGATAGGAACGGTGCCACTCTATATTTCCTTGGCCATCGTACCATGTCCACCCCGTCCGCTGACCGTTGTCATTATAACGCAGCAGGTAACGCATTTCCACATTGCCCCGGCTGTCGTACCAGACATAATCCTGCAGCAAGCCATCCCGGGTATATCCGTAATTCCTTCGCCACAAAAGGTTGTCATAGTTGTCGTAAACCGATTCCTCTATCTGCCTTCCGTCATCATTATATCTGAATACAAAACGGTAAATAAGGCGGTAAGTCCACCTTCCGAAGAAAAATGACCTGGAAGGTTCATAGCGCCTTTCCTCTACCCTGTTCCCCCTGTCATCATACAGATACCTTCTGATCCATCGCAGCCGGTCATCATCGTCATACCACAACACACCGATCCGGTTGCCATTCTGATCATGCCGGTAAAGGTACCTCCACTGTATTTCCCCTTCAGGGCCGTAAACATTCTGTTCGGTCAGGTACCCGTTATCATCATAAGAAAACAAATACCTTTGGACGAGTTCTCCGTTCCCGTCATGGCGACGTTCCTCCATTCTTCGGTCTTCACCTGTATATTCATAGATCCGCCTCCATTCCAAAGAATCCTTATCCACATAACTTCTCCACTCCGTGCGGTTCATCCGGCGATCATAAGCATATATTTCCCGTGATTTAACCGAACTGTCCGGGCCAAGCATTGTTTGTTCTTTCAGGTTACCATAATCATCATAAGAGAAAAGGGTTTCCTGACTTATCCCACCCTCTCCGCTGTACTTCACCTCTCGGATCCGGTGGCCCTGGTCATTGTATTCATATATCTCACTGGCAAACTGGTTGCCACCCGGGCCATATTTGACCGTTCCGGCATTTTTCCCTTTTTCATTGTAGAGGTATATAAGCTTGCGGGAGTAATTATCGGGATAATCATCAATAAATCCGGATCCTGACTGCCCGGTAACGACAATTGGAAGAAAGGCAAAATACAACAATGATGATATGAAAAGCCTGAAAACCATTGTTTATAAATGCTTAATTATGAAATTAATCCCCGCATAAATTTAATAATTTAATTTCGGAATGTAAAGAGTAATTAACCCGGGATGAAAAACGTTTACTTTGGGTCAGTGCCCTGGCCGGGATCGGTTAACCCGGCCAGCAAAGGTTTGATAAAGGCAAGAAATTCGGCCATGATCATTGCAGTGGCCCCCCAGATGATCTGTCCGTTCACCTCGAAACAGGGTGTCGGCAGGCAATCACCACCGCTTAGCCGTATGGGCACTTCACGGATATTCTCAGGACGGAAAAATTCAACCATCCTTACCCGGATAATCTCCTCAACCTCTATCGGATCAGGCTTAAATGAGGGTTCCGAATGACACATCCCCACATAGGGGCTGACGATGAAATTGCTTGGCGGAATATACAGGTCAGATAACTTTCCGACAAGTTCAACGGCGGAGGGACTGATGCCAACCTCTTCTTTCGCCTCCCTGAGGGCGGTATATTGCAAATCCGGGTCCTGGTTCTCCCTCCTGCCTCCGGGAAGCGCGATCTGACCACTGTGCACACCATCATAGACGGGTCGCTGAATAAAAACCGTGCAGGTCTGGCCCTTACCGTCAGGAAACAATAATATCAGCACACCACTGCTTACTGCATTCATCCCCTTTCCCACACGGACAATGTCATCCCGGCGTAAAGCCGGCGCCATGGTCATTTGAGACTTTTGCCCCGGAAGCTTCGAAAAATCTGCCTTTTTCAGTTTCTCAGAAACAAAACTGAAAGGGAATGAAGAAAATTCAGTCATTCGGATCATTGGTCAGCCTATTTTATTTTTTATTGCTTTCCAGTGCACGTTTATAGACCTGCAGGCATCTTTCCCTTGCCTTTTTGTGCACAACAATTTCCCGGGCATAATCCGCTGAATCCACTTCGGGAACCCATTTTTTTACGAATTCATTTTGCGGGTCAAATTTTTTCTGCTGGCTGTAAGGGTTGAAAATACGGAAATACGGGGCGGCATCACAACCACTTCCGGCACACCATTGCCATCCGCCATTATTGGAAGACAGTTCATAATCGAGGAGTTTTTCTGCAAAATAAGCCTCCCCCCATCGCCAGTCAATGAGCAGATGTTTGGTCAGAAAACTGGCCGTGATCATACGCAGCCTGTTATGCATATACCCGGTTTGATTCAGCTGACGCATCCCGGCATCCACCATGGGATAACCTGTTTTGCCCTCTTTCCACGCAAGGAATTCCTTTTCATTG
>PWHO01000168.1 GCA_003555385.1 Bacteroidales bacterium | reverse complement strand
CATCCAGGAAACCTACATAGTTTATTCTATGTGACGATATTATGGCCGGTTTGTTCCATAAAAAAGCTGTGGAAATTCCTTTCAGGCAATCTCCCACGCTATCGCTCCCCCGGCCGTTGATAGAGGGCTCGAACGTACAGTTTCGTATAAGGTAATACTGGCCAAACTCATTTCTTTCTCCCAGGTAGTGCCTTATCATTTTGCGCCGTTCCCCGTTCAGAAGCGGCAGTTTTTGATACTTCATTCCCTGCAGGTAACGCACCCCCTCATCCGAAAGTACCCTGTTCAGTTTGCTGCTCCAGATAAAGTTGCTGGCTATGAACGACTCTGACCTGTAGCCGAACATCTCTTCAAAAAGCCTCAAACCCTCCCGGATAGAGTCTTCAAGCTCGAGGAGATGTTTCCCGCTGTCGATATCGAAAGATGCCTGTATACTTCTGTTTGAATCCGGATAGACATCGCTGCTGAGTCCCCAGCAGCAGTGATCAAATGCGAGCCTGAAGTGATAGTGGTCTTGTTGCAGCAGCTCTAGCCAGTACTTGACGTTCAGGTGCTCTTTGCCGTGCGACTGCGGATGAAAAATTCCGGTCCGTTTTCCCGATCTCCAAAGCTCCATACAGCCTGAATGTTCGGGGTATTTTTTAAATGTTTCCGTTATCGGTTCGCAGAAGTACTCGCTGAAGCCCGACTCCCTGATCCTGTCAAAATCGGGATTGCTCACCACGGTATTGGCCGTTATAACCGGATGGCGTCCCGACCGGTCTTTAAACCCGGAGAGCAGCTCAAAAAGAAGCTCCAGGTCCTCTTCACTGGCCAGCGAATCGTAGCGGCAGTAGGGGCTTTTGTCGACCGGCACGCCATGCTTCAGCAGATCCTTGTAAACATCGGTAGAGGGCATGCGGATACTGCCCCAGTCGTCCGACTCGATCACTACAATTTTTCTTTTTGTAGTCCATCCCGGCCTGTTGATCAGATGCCTGGAGATTTTTCTTAGGATAGATGAAATCATTTTATATCACCGATTTAACCGGTTAGGACTCTGTTAATTCTCATTAAAAACACGCATTTGACTATTCAAACGCTCCATGCCGGTACTGCCCCTGAGCATCATATCCACCATCCAGTCCTGCTCATGGAACTTTCCGGGATGCCAGTTCATATCCTCATCCCAGTATCCGGTGCAGTCATCGGTCATGTCGCAAAAGCCGTAGCTCAGTTCGGAGATCACAAACCTGCCGTTGTGGTTTAGAAAGTCGTAGGCAACGGCCTGCAGATTCAGTTTTCTGGTGAGGTCGAGGGCTATTTCGATCACCTCGTCGGGAAAGTGATGTTTCTCAAACTCCGGGTAGCCGCTGCCCGATGCGCGGAAATCGTTTTCACGCACTCTTCGTTTCACGGCAAACGCTTTTCCGTCCACCACATTTACACGAATGTCGTGATCATTATCGGCTATAAAGTCCTGGAAATAGATGTATCCCTTCTCATTGCCGATCACCTTTGCAAACTCTGTTGTATAGCCCAAACGCGCCACACCTTTAATAACATCTTTAATATTGGTTTTTCCCTTTCTGAATCTCCGCCACCTCTCTTTCAGATTTGACCCCGCATCGTACTGGCTAAACCCGGCACCAAACGCCTGTCTGACCAGTCTTCTCGCATCCCGCCGGTTTTTCACCAAACGCACATGGTCGGAGCCGGAGCCTCTGCGCAGCTTGAAAACTTTCGGGAACTCTGCATGATCTACCCAATCGAGCGCCTCCTTTCTGTCATAGAACACATAGGAGGGCGCCATAGGCGCGCCTACAGCCTCCAGCAGGTACTTCTGCCCCACCTTATCGTCGAAGTGCCAGCAGGTGTGAAAATCGGGGAACACCTTTTTTCCGGCCGTCTCCAGTGAATACATCAGCTGCTTGGCAAAGAGTACATCCTTAGGGTTGGCCTGGTGGAAGTGCCACATCAGGGCACTGCACTCCTCCAGCTCCTCCACAATGTTGCTGCTGTAGCAGTTTACCAGCTTATATGGAATTTCATTTTCGTTGCAGTATTGGAGCCAGCGGCTGCTGAATCCGTCAGGTCTGTGGTGTATTCCTATTTTCATGATCTCAGTGTTTTTATGAGTACGTCCCGGTGTGCTTCACAACGTGTTAGGTTTAGTAATAATCGTTTTTTTTTCTCAGTGAGAAGGGAAGGCGCAAGGTTTCTGTTTCGAAGGGCGTGCAGTATCCGTATCGAGTGAGGCTCGATGTAGCTGCTGTAGAGCCGTCGGGAGTTTGAGCAGTACTCCTCAAATTTTACACCCAGCATTTCATCATCCCCGATGACCCCGTTCAGCTCACTGATTTTTGCATCAAACCCCTCCCGCTCTTCCGCTTTGAGCTCTCTCAAGCCTGCTTTTTCGGCATTTTGGACAAAGGGGTGAAGTTTGAATTCCACTCCCTCTCCTGAAATTTCAAGTTCGGCTATTATACCCATGTGCCACGGGGTTACCGTACCGGCGTAGGGTTTGTCAAAAAGAAAATTGCCCAGGCTGTAGAAGATGGGTACATCATTATAACGTTCGTAACCGCTGACACAGTGTGTATGGTGCCCGACTACCGCATCGGCGCCGGCATCAGCAAAAAAACGGTAGGTCTCCTTCATCCGCGGGCTGGGCAGTTCATAGTGCTCGTGTCCGCCGTGGACAATTACAATGACCCGGTCCGACTCTCTCTTTGCCTGCTTGATGGTATAGAAATTCTGCACGGGATCGAGCGGATGGCAGCCGGGGGTTCCGTTTTGGGTGGTACCGAACTCATTTTCCGCTACATTGATCACGGCCAGGCGGATTCCGCCGATTTCGCGCATGAATGGTTTTTTGGCTTCATCCAATGAATTCCCCGCACCTGTGGTTTCGATCCCGGCCTCTTCGCAGGCGTCCAGGGTGGAGCATAACCCTTCATAGTCATAATCCATAATATGGTTGTTGGCCAGGGTAACCAGGCCGAAACCTGCGCTTTTCAGCACGCCTACGGTTGCAACCGGGCTCTTCAGGTTGGGCCCTGTCTTGGCAATCGGTTCGCCGCCGTCTATTGCGGGTGATTCCAGGTTAGTGATAGAGAGATCCACACTCCGGATAAGAGGTAAAAAATTTCCAAACAGCCTGTCAGCATCGTTCTTCTCTGCGAGCTCTCTCACACGGCCGCCTCCCGGATGAATATCTCCCGTTATAATAATTCGTATCTTTTTACTCATTCTTTAT
>PWHO01000229.1 GCA_003555385.1 Bacteroidales bacterium | reverse complement strand
GGCCAAGCCGGGCTGGTGAACCGGCGGGTAATAATTCTGTGCCACCACCACCACGGTTCTGGCGCCTTCCGACAAAAGCCGGGGATCAAGCCTTTTGGCGAAATGATTGGCCATATATGCCATCTTTCCATGATAGCCCTTTTGGAGCCATTGATCCAGCACTGGCTTATACCCCTCCAGGGCGGTGGCACGTGCAAGGCCGCATGCGTCGAAACCCAGGGCGGAGGCCTTTGCCTTAATGGCGGAGGTGAGGGGTTGTTGGTTGTTGGTTCTCATGGGCGAAGTGAGGGGGAAGCTGTCAATGGTTTTGGTAAACGGGCGAGGCGGTTGTTGGTTGTTGGTTAGTTGTTAGTTTTCATGGGCCGGGTGATGGGGAAGCTGCCAATGGTTTTGGAAACGGGCGAGGCGGTTGTTGGTTGTTGGTTAGTCGAAGAGGGTGTTGTTGCCGGGGGCTTTGAGACGGCCCAGGTGTTTGTAGGCGATCTCGGTGGCTTCCCGGCCCCTGGGGGTTCGCATGATATAGCCTTCCTGTATGAGGTAGGGCTCGTACACCTCTTCAATGGTGCCGGCGTCTTCGCCCACCGAGGTGGCCACATTGCTCAGGCCTACCGGGCCTCCTTTGAATTTATCGATGATGGTCGACAAAATCTTGTTGTCCATTTCATCCAGCCCGTACTGATCTACGTTGAGGGCAGACAACCCGTAAAGTGCGATCTCCATGTCGATGTTTCCGTTGCCCTTGATCTGGGCAAAGTCGCGTACCCTTCTCAGGAGTGCATTGGCAATACGTGGGGTGCCCCTGCTCCGGCGTGCGATCTCCCCGGCAGCTTCATCTGAAATTTGCACCTTCAGGATGTCGGCCGAGCGCCTTATGATTTGATGCAGCAGTTTGGCGTCGTAGTAATTCAGGCGGGCGTTGATCCCGAAACGTGCCCGCAGGGGGGAAGTCAGGAGCCCTGAACGGGTGGTGGCACCGATCAGTGTAAAAGGATGCAGGGTGAGCTGCACGCTCCGCGCATTCGGGCCGGTTTCTATCATGATGTCGATGCGGAAGTCTTCCATGGCAGAATAAAGGTATTCTTCCACCACGGGGCTCAGCCGGTGAATCTCGTCAATGAAAAGCACATCCCGCTCTTCCATGTTGGTCAGCAGCCCGGCCAGGTCGCCCGGTTTATCGAGCACCGGCCCTGAGGTCACTTTAATGCCCACCCCCATTTCGTTGGCGATGATGTGGGCCAGGGTTGTCTTGCCCAGCCCGGGCGGCCCGTGAAGCAGCACATGGTCGAGGGCCTCGTTGCGCTGGGAGGCAGCCCCTACGAATACTTTCAGGTTTTCCACCACCTTAAACTGCCCGGTAAAACTGGAAAAGCTTCCGGGCCGGAGGGTTTGCTCAATGATGCGTTCTTCCTTGGTCAGACGCTCAGGAGCAGGATCCAGGTTTTCGTTCATCGATAATCGGTTAAAAAGGTGATTGCATCCTTATGATACAAATGTAGTTATTTCACCGGAAAGAATTTGCCGGGAAGCCTCCGTTGAGTGTGCTGGTGATTATGGCGATGAATATGTATCTTTGATGGTGCGGTGTTTCACTGCTGATGCCGGTCCTTTGTATTGGCAGCAGTGACGGTTTTAATTACACTTACCGGGTCGTTTGGCCGTAGATACAATCGGTGTATGACAGAATTTGAACAACTGACTGACAGGATTTTCAACTTACAGGCCGATGACTCTTTTGAGGAGGCGGCCCTGGAGGTGTTTCGTTACCAGTATGCCCGCAATGAGGTGTATCGGCGTTACTGCGACCTGCTGGGGCAGGCACCCGCTGGCATTGACCGCATTGAAAAAATCCCTTTCCTGCCGGTGGAGCTGTTCAAATCGCACCGGGTGGTGTCTTTCAATAGCCCTGAAAACCATATTTTTACAAGTTCTGCCACCACAGGCAGTGTGCCTGCCAGCCACTTTGTGTACGATATGGCGGTGTATGAGCGCAGCTTTTTGGAGGGTTTCCGGATGTTTTACGGGGCGCCTTCCGGTTATTGTGTGCTGGCCCTTTTGCCGGGCTACCTCGAACGCAAAGGTTCCTCGCTGGTGTACATGGCGGATCGCCTTATCCGCGAAAGCGGCCATGCCGACAGCGGCTTTTACCTGGACGACCTGGACGGGCTTGCGCTGAGGCTGAAACGGCTCATGGAAAGCGGCACACAAGTGTTGCTGCTGGGGGTGAGTTTTGCCCTGCTTGATTTTGCGGAAAAATACCCCATGCCTTTGCGAAATGCCATTGTGATGGAAACCGGCGGAATGAAAGGCCGCAGGCGTGAAATGACCAGGCAGGAATTGCACAAAAAGCTCTGCAAGGCATTTAAGCAGGAATCGATCCACTCTGAATACGGGATGACAGAGCTTTTTTCCCAGGCCTATTCTATGGGTTCCGGCCGTTTTGAATGCCCACCGTGGCTGCGGGTACTGATCCGTGACGGCAATGACCCCCTGGAGGTATCGGGCAGCCCGTGCAGTGGTACGGTCCGACCTGGCGGGACTTTGTCCACGCGGCATAATGGTGTATACACTCCATGCGAGGCCGTGACCGGCCGGCACAAGGAAACGATCAACCCTTGCGAGGATGTGGCCGAACCCATTGATAATGAACCCCTTGAGAATACGGCCACCCGCAGTGGCGGCATCAACGTGGTGGATCTGGCCAACATTCAGTCCTGCAGCTTCCTGGCCACGGAAGACCTGGGAAGGCTGCACCATGACGGAACCTTTGAGGTCCTCGGCCGTTTTGATCACAGCGAAGTGCGCGGGTGCAATCTCATGGCCCGGTTTTAGGAACCGCACGGGCCTCTGATCCTGCCCCGTCGGTGCCACGTACCAGGCTTCCGGAAGACAATGACTGATCCGGGAACTGCATGCTTATCGGAAAACGCGCATCGCCCGGGCCAGGCTCCCGGAACACAATTACTGTTACAGGAACCGCACCAGCATCATGGCGGCAGCGATCAGGATGAAAGCACCCCCGAAATACGCCGTTCGTTTGGCGAAATCCACACCGAGTTGTTTCCCCCCTGCCATCCCGCCAAGGGTAAGAATAAACACCGTAATGGCGAGCATCACCCCGGCCAGGTACATATTGAGGCCGGTAACCCCGATGGCCAGGCCTGCCAGGAAGGCATCCATGGCCGTGGCCAGTGAGAGGATGACGATCACCTTTGCTTCGTTGATGTCGAATACCTTTGTTTT
>PWHO01000215.1 GCA_003555385.1 Bacteroidales bacterium | reverse complement strand
CTCCGCCCATGAGAACCAACAACTAACCAACCAACTAACCAACAACCAACCAACAACCAACAACCGCCTCGCCCGTTTCCAAGACCATTGGCAGCTTCCCCATCACTCCGCCCATGAGAACCAACAACTAACCAACCAACTAACAACCAACAACTACCTCAAACACCTGAGGTAAAGCTGTATGGTATTCTGCAACCCAAAATACAGGGCATCGGCAATAAGTGCGTGGCCGATAGACACTTCCTGCAAATGAGGCACGTGATTGGCGAAATAACCCAGGTTGTCCAGGTTCAGGTCGTGGCCGGCATTCAGGCCCAGGCCAACTTCATGGGCTGCCTCAGCCGCCTCAGCAAAAGGCTTCACAGCAGCAGCTTTATCCTCAGGAAACTGCAAGGCATAAGGTTCGGTATACAGTTCAACCCTGTCGGTGCCCACTTTGGCCGCCGCCCTGATCATCTCCGGGTCCGTTTCAATAAAAAGCGAGGTGCGGATACCCTGATCCTTCAGCTCTGCCACCACATCCTTCAGTAAGTCACGGTACTTGATGGTATCCCATCCGGCATTGGAGGTCAGGGCATCGGGCGGATCGGGCACCAGCGTGACCTGGGCAGGCTTAACCCGGCTTACCAGGTCCAGAAAACCGCGCGAGGGATAACCCTCAATGTTAAACTCGGTGGTCAGCACGGGTTTCAGCTCCAGCACATCCTGGTAGCGGATATGTCGCTCATCGGGACGGGGATGCACCGTGATGCCCTGTGCTCCGAACCGTTCACAATCCTGTGCAGCCTTGATTACATCGGGGATATTGCCACCCCGCGCATTGCGCAGCGTGGCTATTTTGTTGATATTCACACTCAGTCTGACCATAGCGCCTTTTTTGACAAAGCTATAAAATAATTACTCAAAAATAATTATCTTCACAGTATTAAAGAGACTGAAACCATGCGCGCCAAAGACATTCTCAGCAAATCTGTGATCCCGCTGAAGCCCACTGACCCGGGCAGCCTTGCATTGAACTGGATGGAGGAGCTCAGCGTGACCCATCTCCCGGTGGTTCAGGGAGAAAAGCTTCTGGGCCTGGTTAAAAATTCCGACATCTATAGCATGGATGACCCGGATGAGCCCATAGGAACTGACAAGCTGCCGCTGAACCGTTCCTGTGTGTATGCAGATCAGCATTTTTTTGAAGTGCTGCAAATGGCGGCAACGGAACACCTTACTGTCATTCCCGTTCTTGACCAGAATGAAAATTACATGGGCACCATCACCCATTGGGAAACCATATTATCGATGGCCAACTACACATCGGTCAAACAACCCGGAGGAATCCTGGTACTGGAAGTAAGCACCCAGGAGTATGCCCTGAGCGAAATTGCCAGGATCGTGGAGGCCAATGATGCCAAGGTGCTGAGCGTCAGCGTGAGTTCGCCTCCGGAAAGCACCCGGCTGGAAGTCACCCTCAAAGTCAGTGTCATGGATCTTTCCAGCATTATCCAGACCTTCGGCCGCTACGACTATATCATTAAGGCATCCTTTGCCAATGAAAGCCAATACGACTCAATGCTCAGTGAAAGGTATGAGTCGCTCATGAAATACCTCGACATTTAGGTTTTCCTGCATCATGACCCTGATCAAAACAATAATTTTCCTGGTGCTCCTGACTCTTGCCGGAAGCGGACTCAAAGCACAAACTGAAGGCCCCGCTGAAGAACAGCCTCCATGGTTCAAGCCACGGATGCAGCTTGTCGCGGCAGATACCATCTATGCCAGTCATGTCGATGTTTATATCAGGGAGATTATTCTGGAAGGAAACAATCTGACACGCGACCGGATCATTCACAGGGAACTGCTTTTCCAAACCGGAGACAGCCTGCCGGCGAATAAATTCAATAGACGCCTGGAAGCAGGAAGACTCAACCTGATGAATACCGCCCTGTTCAACTTTGTGGAAACAGCGGTTGACCATGCAGACTTCCCGGAACTGGTGGTTACTTACAGTTTTGTGGAAAGATGGAATATATGGCCGGTCCCGGTATTTGAGCTTAATGAACCCAACCTCAATCAGTGGCTTGAGGATCCCTCATTCTCCAAATTCAATTACGGGATTCGTGCTGTCGCCACCAACCTTACAGGGCGCAACGAGCGAATTCAGCTTCAGGCAAAAATGGGAAATGTACAGAGCTTTAACCTGCTCCTGTATACGCCTTACATCAACAAGGGCCAAACCATAGGACTGGGAATCCGTTACGGCATGAACAGAACCAGGGAGCGTGCCTATGCCACCATTAACAATGAACGACAATTCCTGAAACTTGACAACGGTTATGTAGCCAACGAATATTTTGCAGCCGCCCATACCAATATCCGTCCCGAATTGTACAACAATCACCGTTTTGCCCTCGGCTATCATTATTACCAGTATTCAGACACCCTGTTGACCCTCAACCCCAGGTTCGGCCCCGGTGGCAAAAGCGAATTTTCCTTTTTTAGCGCCAGTTATGAGTTCAGCCGCGACCGCAGAAACATTATCGCATATCCCCTTGACGGCTATTACTTCAAGGTGGGCATTGAAAGAAAAGGCTTTGGATTGCTCAAAGATGAAAACATGGACGTTACATCCCTGGAAGGAGAAGTACAGCATTACATCGGACTCGCTCCGAGGTGGTACACCGCATGGAGTGCCAAGGCCAAATGGAGCGAAGGGAGCACACTCTCCTATTTCGACCAGGAAGGCCTGGGTTACCTGCATTCCCTGGTACGCGGGTATGAAAGCTATATAATTGACGGTCACAGATATTTCGTGCTCAAATCAAACCTCAAGTACGAACTCATCCCGCAACAGGTTATACAACTGGGGTTTATTTCTTCGGAAAAATTTTCCCTGATTCACTATGCCCTCTATGCCAATGTTTTTTTGGATGCGGGTTTCCTCAAAGACAAACTCTTCAGCGAGAACAACCCCCTTTCCAATGAATGGCTGGGTGGCGCAGGCCTTGGCATCGACCTGGTTACCTACTACGACAATGTACTGCGCACCGAAATCACCATGAACCGACACGGTAATGCAGGAGTTTTCTTTCACATGGTCGCTCCTATATAAACGTGTGACCCCTGGCGGGGTCATGCATGGATGGTGGAAGGAGGCCAGATTCGGTACACGGAAGAATAAACATGTGACCCCTGGCGGGGTCATGCATGGATGGTGGAAGGAGGCCAGATTCGGTACACGGAAGAATAAACATGTG
>PWHO01000208.1 GCA_003555385.1 Bacteroidales bacterium | reverse complement strand
CTCCTTGAAATACCAAAAGATGGCTGTGCTTCACTTTTATTCCCTGTAGGTATGCCTTCGACTTCTGATCGAATAATTCGCATGGAGAATATATATTATTCAGAAGATGGGCTTGTGCTTGTAATTGATATGACTTTCAGGGTTCTTGGTAATATAACCGTAAGGACAACAACAGGGCAAACAGTAACGTCATCTACCCTTGAAGACGGTAGGATAGAGTATCAATTACATAAAGATGCTCACCAAGATGTAACACTTGAGTTCATTGTTCCAAGTGATTATCCTGAAGAATATTTGGGAGTTGAATTTGACAAACCAATAATCCAGGGCGAGGCTCCATCAGGTTTTATCCACGAAAATTTTCTGGATAATACATTTGATGAGCCATGGAGCAACGTAAGCTCTATAGAAGAAATATTTAATACAGGGCTTTTTAATGACGACTTCTCATATGTTGAACCTACTGGTACAGAAAGTAATGAGTTTAATACTTTTCCTGGTATACCAGGCGATGATGTTGTTAATATTTCTGCGTTTACAAATAATGCCTTGATGATATATTTTAATTACAGCGGCGGGCAAAATACCTTTTATTACAGGAATGTAGTTATTGACTCCATATTAGCTAAAGACGTGTGGGTTAAATTCCAGGTGAATGTGCAACACTGGGAGAAAAATAATCGCTTTCTCCCTGATGGTTCAGGAGAATATGGTGCTCGACTGCTTCTTGGTCTTATAGTTGTTGACAATAGTAATGACTCTCCAAGGGGCATGGTGATTGACCTTACGCGTATTACAAGGTGGTTTTACGGGAAAGATATAGACAAAGACATTATAAGGCAGGATCCTCAGATATGGAAAAATTGCTTCATTACTGACTATAACGAAATTGCTATAAAGCCATTTTTTATCAATGAGAACCTTAATGAGTTGTTTGTCAACAAGACGCCCCGTGACCCTATCGATGATCCCATTTCTAATAATGAACCAGTAAAGCGTACTGGCAACATACTTGAAGGGGAAAGCGAATTTGGTCCAACTAATGATAATGAGCCAATAGTAGAAAATGATGTAATCAGGCACTGCGCTTTAGCTGTCAATATACACTCTAATTTTTTGCGATGCACACATATTCGTGGAGGCTCAGATCAAATCCGAAAAATAACTTCCGACACCTTGGTTGTGGGTAGGGGATTTGCAGGTCATCATTCAACCCAAATAGTTGAAGACGGCGTTATTTTTACAGTAGATAGCAATAGTGGCCTTTTTAAACATGATTATGCAGATGTACGTACAATTGGCCGCACAATATCAACACAGACTTTTCAGTGGAATCCTGGGCGCATTCATTATTTCAATGGCCATGTTTATTTTTCATCTTCAGACTTTTGGAGTAGTGACTGTATTACCTATAAAGTAAATTCAAAAACGTTAGAGATCGAAAAAGAAGTCTCTGACGTATACTATAACTCTTTTTCAAGTATTGATGGCCGTTTATTTGCAATTTATGCAGTTTCTACATACAATTACCAAATAAAAGAAATAAATCCAGCTACCCTGGGTGTAAGAAAATCATCATCAGAGTGGAGCGGTCAACTATTCGCATTGTCTTCAGGCCCGAATGGGTATTTATATTGTAGATTTAATGATACTTACGGGACCGGAGAAACCCATCTTGGCAGGATAAGTCCAAACACGTTAACAATGACTAACACTGCAGCCACCTGCTCTCATTTTTGCCATGGCCCTGATTCTACAGGAGAGGAGTTTATATATGCTGTTGATGGCAGCGTGGTGAAGAAAATAAATCCTGAAACAATGGACCTTGTTGGCAGTTATAATTGTGATGGAGGCAGCCTTATAACATGCCAATTTCATTTAGGATATATTTATGTATCTGATGATTACACAGGTAGTAGTGGTTGGCAATTTTTTACCATTTGGAAAATAAATCCAGACGACATGTCTTATGTTGCTGCAAAAAGTAATTACAACTATGCGGTTTTACATTAGAGAGCTATGGGACATTACCACGTTGGTACATTTTCAATAGAAGTTACAGATACGCAAGACGTAGATTCTATAATCGACTTGCAGTATTTGGACGTTGGTGCTGCTGCGGGCACAACGCCCAGTATTGTGGTTGAAGGGAATGCAGTGATATTAGTCCCAGAAAGCTTTGCGACTTCCTTGTCCCCATCAATCGTGGCAGAGGGAGATGCTACAATCAGTATCTCTCCAGGCACAACTGAGGCGGAATCGCCTTCCATTTCTGCTAATCTTTTTTCTGGCATTATACATGTAGACCCTTTTTCTGTAACAAGCGACTCTCCCTCTTCATTGTCAGTAATAAATACTGTAAATGTTTTCCCTTTTGCCGCAAAGGGAGAGTCTCCAGAAATTGACGTATCTGCTCATTTTACAAGCATACCAGTTAACCCTGCAAGTGTTGGTGGATGGACTACTAAAGCACAAGCATTTAATATGACACAACCAAGTGTCCAAACAGGAATAACGCTTGATGTAAATCCTGTGGGCGCGAGCGCAGATACAGTGGGTGCATTCGCAGGAGTGTATACAATAGTTGATATTCCTGGTACAAGCGCTCGCGCAGATAATATACGGCAAACAGAAGAGACAACTGTATCCGGCATATTTTCTGTATCAGAGTTCGGGTATGTTTATTCTCTTAACGCCTCTGACTTATCCCTCAAATACCGCGAGGTTTTGGCAACAGGCACATCTGCGGTAATAGTTGGCAGCCATGCGTATGTAGCAGGACATTCCAATTCCGGCACTCCGACGATACATGTCGTCAATATTTCCGATGGCTCTGTTATATCAACCCATAAATACGATGCCCTCTCCGATAATGAGTTCGGAATTATCTTGTACGATGAAAGCGAGGATAGTTTTTATGTCGGCGGCGGTCGGCGGCTTATGACAGGCGGCGGGGCTGGCGTGTATAAGATCAGCAAGTCGACAATGGAAGTCACCTATAGTTATACAGGGTATGGGTATGGGGTGTCATCGTTGTCAGTCTCCGGCCTTGTTACTCTTGGAGGCTTTTTGTTCGCCTCTTCCAATGATTCGGACGCTCACGCGCTTATTAAATTAAACAAAAGCACGTTGGCTTTAGAGGCATACCAAGAGTATTATGTCCAGAACTGCGGGGAATGGCCGAGGGCTTTAACGACTGACGGTACGTATATCTACACGACAAATAACAGCATCTATGATGGTTCAAGCTGTTCATGGCAT
>PWHO01000258.1 GCA_003555385.1 Bacteroidales bacterium | reverse complement strand
AATTCTGATTATTATGACAATGTTGGCTGTAGTAGCAAGTTGCGGACCCGCAGCCGACAGAGATTTTGAACAGGCTGACAGTGGCCTGGAGTATAAGTTCCATGAACGCAGCGGAGGCGAAACCCCTGACATGGAAAGCATCCTGAGCATGAATATGGTATATCGTGTGGAAGACAGTGTGTTGTTTGACAACGCCGATACAGGGATGCCCATGTACCTGCAGTTGATCGATCCTGAATATCCGGGTGATATTTATGAAGGATTGAGCATGATGTCCATTGGCGACAGTGTCTCTTTCCGGATCGATGCGGAGGACTTTTTTATGCAGACAGCGGGAATGATGGAGTTGCCTCCCTTTGTTGAGCCCGGCAGCAAGCTTACTTTTGATGTGAAAATGTTGCGGGCCATGAATGAAGAGGAATTTGCTGAAGAGCAGGAACGTATGATGCAGGAGCAAATGGAAGCGGATATGGAGCGTGCCGACCAGGAAGAAGGACTGAGGCAGGATTACCTCGATGAGGAAGGAATCACTGTAAGTCCCACAGCCAGCGGACTCTATTTCGTGGAAAGAGAGCCTGGTGATGGTCCCAGGGTACAGGCAGGCCAGACCGTAGCCGTACACTATGAAGGACGTATGCTGGACGGTACGGTTTTCGACTCTTCGTATGAAAGGGGTGAGCCGCTTGAATTTGCTGTAGGAGAAGGCCGTGTGATTCAGGGCTGGGATGAAGGCATCGGAATGATGCGTGAAGGCGGACAAGCCCGGTTAGTAGTCCCATCCAACCTGGCTTATGGTGAGATGGGGGCAGGTGATTTGATCCCGCCTTTCAGCACGCTTGTATTTGATGTAGAAGTGGTTGAAATCGTAGATCCTTCATAATTAGATTAGGAGATAGTATCATGCAGGTAAAAATCCTTTCCGACCTGTATCCTGTGTTACGCAGGGTGGTCAGGGCCCTTCTGGTTTGTTTACTGCCCCTGGCGGTATTCAGCAGTTGTCAGCTATTCCGGGTAACTGAGCCTGATCCTGAACCGGCACCCGAAGCGGTGGAAAGAACCACTGAGAGCGGGCTGGCATATACCATTCACCGGCAGGGTGACGGCCCCGGACCGGAAAAAGGTGACCTGGTAATCGTGCATTATACCGGCATGCTCGCCGACGGGACTGTATTTGACTCTTCCTATGACAGGGAAGAACCGGTCAGTTTTCGTCTGAGCAGCGGACAGGTTTTGCCGGGATGGGAAGAAGGAATTTTGTTGCTGCGTGAAGGAGCAAAGGCCTCTTTCATTATTCCGCCTGAGCTGGCTTATGGCGATATGGGTTTCGGACCGGTACCGGAAAATGAAACCCTGAAGTTTGAGGTGGAACTTTTAGAGGTAATTCCGCCTGCTGAGCCCCTGGAAGCGGTAAGAACAGACAGAACTGAGTTGGCGGAAGATCTTTATTATTTCATTGTGGAAGAGGGAGACGGTACTGAACTTGAAGAGGACATGCAGGTAAGCCTGCATTATACCGGATACCTGGATGATGAAGCGTCTGTTTTTGACTCCTCCTATGACAGGGAGGAACCGTTGAGTTTTGTCCTTGGCAGCGGTATGGTGCTCCCGGGATGGGAAAAAGCCCTGCCGGAATTCCGGGTGGGTGACAAGATCAGGCTATGGGTTCCCTACCAGCTGGCCTACGGTGAGCAGGGCAGGGATCCCATTCCCGCCAAAACAAATGTGGTTTTTGACATAGAAATCCTTGAAGCGCAGAGCATTGATAAACCAAGGCCCTTTGACGTGGAAGGCCTGGATACCCTGCATACCACTTCAGGGCTGCAGTACATCGTGGTTGAAGAAGGCCGCGGTGAGCGCCCCGAAAAGGGACATGTGCTGGTGGTCCACTATGCTGCCTACCTCTCTGACGGCACTTTGTTTGACTCATCGGTAAAGCGCAGTGAACCACTGCGTTTCGTTCTGGGGGCCGGACAAGTGCTGGAGGGTCTGGATATTGGTTTTTCCCTGTTGAATAAAGGAAGCAAAGCCCGCTTGATTATTCCGCCTTACCTGGCCTACGGTGACGAGGGGGATGGACCAGTACCTCCGGGTGAAACCGTGGTATTTGATGTGGAACTAATTGATTTTCAGCGATAAGTAATCATTTTTAAACAAGAGTCATGGATATATTACAAATCAGTTGGGATGCCAACCCGGAGATATTCCGAATCGGGAGTTTGGCAGTCAGATGGTATGGATTGTTCTGGGCCTTATCCTTTTTTCTGGGGTATGAAATTATGCGCCGGATTTTTATAAAAGAGAATATTCCGGAAAAACAGGCCGACAGCATCCTGATTTACATGGCCGTGGGAAGCATTGTAGGTGCCAGGCTGGGTCATTGTTTCTTTTATGATTTTGATTATTATTCCCAAAACCTGATTGAGGTCTTTTATATCTGGCAGGGAGGCCTGGCCAGTCATGGCGGAGCCATAGGTATTCTGATTGCCCTGTACTATTTTCAGAAAAAAGTCAGCAATCAATCGTTCACCTGGCTGCTCGACAGGGTGGTCATTCCAGTGGCGCTGGCCGCTTTTTTTATCCGGATGGGTAATTTGATGAACTCCGAGATTTATGGGGTGGAAACCAGCCTGCCATGGGGTTTCATTTTTGAGGCCAGGGGCGAGGACGTGCCCAAGCATCCGACCCAGATATATGAAGGCCTGGCGTACCTGGTCTTATTTATTTCCCTGGGATGGATATATATTAAAAAACGCACAAAATTACCGGTGGGTTTCCTGACGGGATTTTTTGCCCTTTTCATGTTTACCGCCAGGTTCCTTGTGGAGTTTATCAAAGAACCTCAGTCCGCCTTTGAAGAAGGAATGTTATTGAACATGGGGCAAATATTGAGTATTCCTGCGATTCTTGCGGGTATTGGCTTTATGATTTTTGCTTACCGCAAAAAACTTTAGTCCGGGTACTGCCGGCATCTGGCCGGTATGTCACTGGCATTTAGCCTGGGTTATTACCGGCGTTTAGCCCGGTTTATTACCGGCGTTTAGCCCTGGTTATTACCGGCGTTTAGCCCGCGTTGTTACCTGCATGGATAAGGAAAATGGCTGGTCTCTTATGGAGGTTGGCCATTTTCTCTTTACGCCACTGTCCGATGGATTTTGTTTGAATATACTCCGTTGACATGGTAAGGTCTGCCGCCACACACAAACGCGTACCGGCCCTGCATTGTTTAAGCAGGCTCTCAGCCAGTGAGTTGTTCCGGAAAGGGGTCTCCATGAAGATCTGTGTAGTACCGGATCGCTGGCTTTCGGCTTCCAGCTCCTTAATTTTTTTATCCCGGTCTCCTTTTTGGATCGGCAGGTAACCATGAAACTGAAACTGCTGTCCGTTCATCCCTGAAGCCATCAGCGCCAGCATGATAGAACTGGGGCCGGTAAGTGGTTTGACCTGAATTCCCAGTTCGTGGGCCTGATGAACGATGGCCTGACCCGGGTCGGCAATGCACGGACACCCGGCTTCGGACAATAAGCCGATCGCCCTGCCTTTCAGGGCCGGCTGAAGAAAACGGCTGTGTTCGCCTGCAGAAGTATGCTTGTTCAGCACAAAAAAAGTAGTGTCGTCAATCGGATGGGTATAACCGGAGCGTTTCAGAAACCGCCTTGCCGTGCGGATGTTTTCCACAATAAATATCCGAAGCTTGTTCAGTATTGCCGTATTTCCTTCCGGCCATATTGTGGAAAGCCGCTCTTCGCCCAGCGAGGAAGGAATTAAATAAAGGGTGCCGCTTGTTTTTTCCATGAACTAGTTCTTGTTTTTCCCCGCATCTTGTTCTGACCAGGGAAGGCGATACAAATCTACATTGCCACCCGACAGAACCACACCGGTTTTCTTACCGGAGAACAGGGCCGGATGATCGAGGATGACTGCAAGAGGAACCGCAGAACTGGGCTCAACAATGATCTTCATTCTTTCCCATATGAGTTGCATGGCTTCAATAATACGCGCTTCAGAGGTGGTGAGGATATCAGTGGCTCCATCCCTGATAATAGGAAAGGTGCGGCTACCCAGTGAGGTACGCAGTCCGTCAGCAATGGTTTGCGGATTGTTAACGGGAATCAGTTTTTTCTCACGGAATGACTGCCAGGCGTCATTGGCCTGCTCAGGCTCAGCGCCGTAAACTTTAGTGTCCGGAGAAAAATAACGTGTACTTAAAATACTGCCGCCCAGTAGCCCGCCGCCCCCTACAGGGGTAATCAGGCAATCCGGCATTTCGCATTCTTCGAAGAGCTCTGCGGCAGCTGTAGCCTGCCCCCCGATAATGCGGTAATCGTTGTACGGGTGGATCTCTAGGGCACCGGTTTCCTCAATGATATTTTCCAATGTGGCTTCCCTGTCTGCCAGGGTGGGCCGGCAAAAAGTAATTTGTCCACCGTAAGACCGCACTGCGGCCACTTTGATCCCGGGGGCGGTTTCCGGCATCACAATGTGCGCCCGGATTCCACGCATACTGGCTGCCAGTGCCAGGGCCTGTGCATGATTGCCTGATGAATGGGTTGCTACTCCGCGCCTGGCCTCCTCCTCAGACAATGTCATCACCGCATGCGAAGCACCCCTGAACTTAAAGGCACCTCCTTTCTGGAAGTTTTCACACTTAAAAAAAAGGTCACTTCCGGTAATCCGGTTAAGAGCCTGACTCGTTAATACCGGCGTCCGGTGCACGTAAGGGCGAATAATCTCCCTGACCCGCAAAATATCATCTTTTTTTGGCTCCATCCAATGTATCTTTTATTAACGTGTGATCCTTTCGGGGTCGAATCAAATGCCATTAACGTGTGATCCTTTCGGGGTCGAATTAACCGCTATTAACGTGTGATCCTTTCGGGATCAAACCAACCAACAACTTTCCAGCCCGTTTACCTGACCATGGGCAGCTTCCCCATCACATGGCCCATGAAAACCAACAACTGTCGGCGCGCAGCGCCGACCAACCAACAACCATCGGGGCGTCAGCCCCGATATCCCCGAATGATTTTCTCGCAGGCTTCGTCAAGCATTTGGTAAACCTTTTCAAAGCCGTTTTTTCCCCCGTAATAGGGGTCCGGCACCTGGCGGTTTTCTCCGGGGTAACTTTCGTTGAGGATCATATCAACCTTTTCCAGGTCATTGTCATCACGAGCCAGCGCAGCTATATTACTGATATTCTGGCTGTCCATGGCGTATATTTTATCGAAACGGTCAAAATCGCTTACCTCAAACTGCCTTGCCCGTTGCCCGGAGATGTCTATGCCATGTTTGGCGGCAACCTCCCTGGATCGCTCATCCGGAGGCTCACCCACATGATAGGCAGCGGTTCCTGCCGAGTCCACTTCGGCCGCAATGCCGTGTTGTCTGAATTTTTCATTCATGATCCCTTCTGCAAGTGGTGATCGGCAAATATTTCCCAAACAGACCATTAATATTTTCATCCCAAATAATTTTTTGAACATAAAAAACCCCGGAAAGGAACTTTCCGGGGCAAAGATATGAATCTGAACGCAAAATACGTTTAATCGACTGACAGAATACCGTCCAGTTCATCTACATGCTTTTTGAAATTTTTGTCGGTATCTACCAGGTTTTTAACGGTTTTGCAGGCATGTAAGACCGTTGCATGGTCTTTATTGCCGCACTTGTTCCCGATCACTGCCAGCGAAGATTTGGTATACAGCTTTGAGAAATACATGGCCAGTTGCCTGGCCTGAACGGTTTCTCTTTTTCTGCTTTTCGATTTGAGTTTCTCCATGGGGATCTCAAAGTAATTGCAGATGGCCTGCTGTATATAATCGATGGTGACTTCTTTCGGTGCCTTTCTTACGAATTTGTCGATCACCTGGGAAGCCAGTTCCAGGGTGATGTCCTTTCTGTTCATGGAAGACTGTGCGAGGATGGATATCAGTGCTCCCTCCATTTCACGGATATTGGTGTCGATCTTGGAGCTGATCAGTTCGAGTACTTCACCGGGCATTTCTACCCCGTCATTGAAGATCTTCTTCTGCAATATAGCAATTCGCGTTTCAAAGTCAGGTATCTGCAAATCAGCGGATAATCCCCATTTGAACCGCGACAGCAGGCGGGGTTCGATGCCGCTCATTTCAACGGGTGGTGTATCACTGGTGATGACAATCTGTTTGCCACTCTGGTGCAGCTGATTGAAAATATGGAAAAATACATCCTGGGTTTTGGGCTTGCCTGCCAGGCAATGTATGTCATCCATGATCAGCACGTCAATCATGTGGTAGAAGTGTACAAAATCATTCTGATTGCCGTTTCGAATGGAGTCAATGAACTGGTTGGTAAATTGTTCGGCTGTTACGTACAATACGGTCTTTTCCGGGAAGAGGTTCTTGACTTCAATGCCGATGGCATGGCCCAGGTGGGTTTTTCCCAATCCGTTGGAGCTGTAAATCAGCAGGGGATTAAAGGATGTTTTGCCTGGATTTTGTCCGACTGCCAGTCCGGCACTTCTTGCCAGACGGTTGCAGTCTCCCTGAATGAAGTTATCAAAGTTGTATGAATCAATAAGCTGAGGATGTACATTCAGTTTTTTCAGCCCGGGTATAACAAACGGATTGGGAACGGACCGGTCTTTGGTTTTGTTGTTGCTCAGATCCACCGGCATGTTGATGGGTGGATTCTTCAGTGCTTTTTTGTTAAGCGTGGGCGCGTGTACGGTAAAGGGCTGTGTCTGGCTTGCATTTTGGGTGTTGTCCATCACAATGCTGTACTCAAGCCGTCCTTCCGGGCCAAGTTCTTTCTTGATGGTTTTTTTCAGCAAATCAATGTAATGCTCCTCCAGCCATTCATAGAAAAACTGGCTGGGAACCTGCAGCGTAAGCACATTATTCTTAAGACGAACCGGTTTTATGGGGGCAAACCAGGTATTGAAGCTATTGGGACTGATATTGTCTTTTATAACTTCCAAACAACCCATCCAAACCTTATCGTATCTATTCTCCATTCGTTGTTCTGGTTTATAATTGTGTGATTAAACAGATGTTTACGCTTGATCCTCAACACTTAGAAAAATCGCGTGTTTTGGAATGTACTTATCAACAAAATTTGCCTAAAAAAAGTGAATAAAAAAATGTTTTTGCCCTTGTGTAATTTAAATTTTTGTTGTATTCGATTCGATGAATTTTTCTCCCTCCGGTTGTTCATAAAAAACAGACATGGAGCCAAGGTAGGTGCCTCCGTGGCCTGCCTGACCTATAGTTGTTATTCTTCCCTGCTGGTTTTCCAATGTTGCCGGGGGATCAAGTAAGTTATGAGTATGTCCTCCGATGATGATATCAGTATGACTGGTCTGTGATGCGATGACCCTGTCGCTCACCTTGTCGTCGCTGTACTGGTATCCAAGGTGGGAAAGGCAAATGATCAGCTGACACCGGTGCTGTCTGTGTAGTATGCTTTCCATTTCACGGGCCTTTTCTATGGGATCGAGGTATTTGGTGTCGCCGTATAAAGACCGGCTTACAAGCCCCTCAAAATCGATCCCGAGGCCGTAAACGCCGATGGTCAGCCCTCCTTTGTGGATAACCTTGTAAGAATCTATCTTGCCGTCCAGGATGGTCTGGCTGAAATCGTAATTCGCAGCCAGAAAGGGAAAGGTAGCATGGGGCCGGATCTCAGCAAAACCATCCATTCCGTTGTCAAATTCATGGTTGCCGAATGTGGCCGCATCATACCCCATTTTACTCATCAGTTTGAGTTCGGGTTCCCCGTTGTATAAATTGTAGTAGGGTGTACCCTGGAAAATATCGCCTGCATCAAGTAACAGCAGGTCTCCGTCTTCCTGCCGGGCATTGCGGATCATGGCAGCGCGGCGGGCATAACCGCCCATGCCGGGGTAGTTCGGATCGTTTGCGGGGTAAGGCTCCAGCCGGCTGTGGGTGTCATTGGTATGGAGAATGCGAAGTTTTTTCCATCCCGATTCACGAAGTGCCCAAACGGGTATGGCAAGGGTGGTGGCTCCCGCTATTCCAAGGGTTTTTAAAAAATGTCTTCTGTTCATTCTTTCCATACTATTGACTAATTCTTCCGTCCAGTTCACTTGAAATTTTTCTTCCCTCTCTGTCTGCTTGCTGAAGATATTGAATAATTGCATCCCTGATGCGCATGTCAAGGTATTCTTCATTCAGGGGTTCAAGGAAAAAGGTCATGTTATCGCCGCCCCCTGCCAGGTAATCGGATGTCAGTACCCTGTAATTGCGCGGCTCAAAGGGCGTACCCCCGATCTCCGCTTCCCAGGTCAGATCTTCGCTGACCTGAAGTCGTATTCCGGAAACAGGCATCCCCCTGTCTGCCAGTGCCAGATAATCAAACAGTTCCCTGGTTTTTTCTGCGGTAAGGGTGATCACCACCATCTCATTTTCAAAGGGCATCAACTCGAAAATCCTGCCGCGCGTAACCGGTCCTTCCGGGAGGCTGGTGCGTAAACCCCCGTAATTCAGCAGGCAGAAGTCGATGGCTGATCCGTCTTCCGGATCGTATAATGATTCGCCCACTTCCATGACCAGGTCGGCCACAAAGTTATTCAGCAGGCCCTCCGGACTGGCCTTTTCCATATGGTGTGCCGAATGGGCCAGCACCTCATTCATTTCCGCTTCCAGTTCTCCCCGGTAGATTCCGATAATTGAATCCACGGCAGGATCTTTTTGCGGGGCAACCGTGCTGTCCACTGCCAGCACCGTACCTGAAATTTCACGGGAAAATTCGGGTGAAGACTGACAACCCCATAACAGGCAGAGTAAAAGAATACTACTACCGATTGAAATAATTCGGTACTTTAACGTCATATTTATAAGTTTCGAGGAAACCAACAGCTAGCAATGATAAGGTATATTCCATAGAAAAACAACCCCCGGGAAAGGAATATTTTAAATTATAATTGGTCTTAATATGCGCTGATTTTACGCGGTATAGAGGAACTCCATGGTTACGTCCCGGAGCTTGCCAAACTGGGCTTCAATATTATTTGCCTTACTAAGGCGGACAGAAAAATCCAGTGTGCAGCTGAGCTGAAAATCATGGTCGTGTTGCGGAAGGTTGTGTTCTTTGAGAATGCGCATCACATCATTCATGGAGGGGTAACCGAATGACAGCCGGTAGTAATTGCGGATGGTTTTTTTCAGGATGCGGTTATTGTCGATGGCTTCTCTGGCTGCCCCTTTATAAGCATTGATCAGCCCCCTTACGCCCAGTTTGGTGCCGCCAAAATAGCGCACCACAATGATAAGAATATTGGTCACCCCTGCGGAAAGAATCTGCCCGTAAATCTGCTTTCCCGCAGTGCCCGACGGTTCTCCGTCGTCATTGATCCGCCAGTTTTCCTGTTGGTAGCCGAGAACCCAGGCATAACAATGGTGACGGGCGTCGTGATAGGTGTTTTTTGCTTCAGCAAGGCGTTCCCTGGCTTCTTCCTCGTTGCTGACAGGGCAGGCAAGCGCAATAAATTTGCTCCCCTTGTCTTTGTACAACCCTTCTGAGCGTCTTTTTATGGTTTTGTAAGTGTCCTTCTCCTGCATGCCGGATGATGCTTACGCGTTGTAAATCAGGTACAGGCTCTCTGTGCCTACGGGTATGTAAGAAACGGGTCGTGACGGAATGATCTCCGGGGCACGGACCCCGTTACCAAAAAATTGTTTGCCGGTGAAAATTCTTGCTTCGTCCCACAGTCCGTCGTCAATAAAACTCTGGAGCAATTGACGGCCGCCTTCCACCAGCAGTGACTGGATCCCTTCCGCGTAAAGATACTGCATGATCTGTTCCGGAAGTTTTTCCCGGAAACTGATCCTGACATAATGGAGTTGTCCTTCCCGCTCCTGCTTTACTTCATTAAAAATTACGGTGGGCTGACTTCCATCCATCAGATGGAGGGTGCCGGGTAACTTCAAGAATCTGTCTGTAACCAGGCGAATGGGGGAGGGCCCGTGCCAGTCACGTATATTCAGCATGGGATTGTCCTTCAGTGCTGTTTGTGTGCCGACCATAATGGAAGCTTCCTCAGTACGCCATTTGTGAACCAGCATACGCAGTTTTTCACTGGTAATCCAGGTGGGGCGGTTTACAGAACCGGGGGTTCTTACCGTGTCAATATAACCGTCTGCCGTTTCTGCCCATTTCAGGATTACGTAGGGGCGTTTTTTTTCATGAAAAGTGAAAAATCGCTTGTTAAGGGCCCTGCATTTGTCTTTCAGGACGCCTACTTTGACATCACATCCGTTGCTGCGCAATTTGGCAATCCCTTTGCCGGCCACTTCATCAAAAGGGTCGGTTGTGCCGATCACCACCCTGGGAATGCCCGATTCCAGGATCAGATCGGTACAGGGCGGCGTTTTTCCATGATGGCAGCAGGGTTCCAGGCTGACATACAATGTGGAATCCTTCAGTAGTTCCCTGTTCCGGACAATGGAAATGGCACGGACTTCGGCATGATGATCACCATAGCGGTGATGATAGCCCTCACCGATGATCAGGTTGTTGTGAACGATTACCGATCCGACCAGTGGATTGGGTGCTGTTTTCCCCAGTCCGTTTATGGCCAGCTCAATGCATCGTTCCATATAAATTGAATCGTATTCCATAGCCGGGAAAGCTTCGTTGTAAGGCAAAGGTACTGTTTTGGGATTACTGTCAGATGTATCTCAGGCTTACCTCTTTTAGAAATTTTTCCTCCAGAATGCGGGCAATTTTTTTCATTACCGAACGTCTGATTTCCAGCTCAACCGGAAGGTTGGGATCCTGGTGTGCCACATTGATGGCGGTACCGGCAAGCATGTGGATTTCGTCACTTTCCAGGATCTCTCTGACGATCTTATCTGCCGGTCCCTTACCCAGTTCGGTCCGGGCACTGTAATTCTCAAGGATGCCTGCGGTCTTGCTCAGGGTGAGAATTCCCTCTGTAACCAGGTCTACTCCTTCCATATAGGATAAGGGTGGCAGATCGGGATCATCAAACTCCAGGGTGTCTTCTATGGGGATGTTGAGTTCCCGCGATACGATATCTGCAGTGGTACCACCACAAATGATCTTCCTCCCGTTGAATTTTTCTACGACTGTCGCCAGTTCTTTGTCTTTTTTCTTTTCGTAAGGGGGGCCGGAAGACAATAACAAGCGACGTGGTTCACGGCAGTAGACCACCACCACACTGCTGTCGTCCTTGGCCTGGTATCCGTCGTTGGCGTGCGCCCTGTTGGTGATAACCGATGCCAGCTTTACCGCGGAAATGTGGGGTTGTTCATTGACCTGGTCGTACACGGCATTTCCCACGTTTTCCTGTCCCCATCCCAGCAGATATTTTCCCCTTCCAAGGCCTGACTGGGTGATGCCGTCGCTCATCAGCAATATCCGGTCTTCTTTTCGGGCTTTGAATGTACAGGCCCTGATCTCTTTATCCTTGTGCTGCTGTGCCTCCAGTGTAATGTTTTGCCATTCCGGATAAAAATTATCCTTTTCACGCATGATGATGGCATCCGGATTATCGTAATTCAGGATGGTGGTCTGGCCGTCTTCCTCAATGTCCACAATGGTAAAAGTCGCATAACTGATTTTGCGTTCACTGCACACAGGAAGGGTATTCATGATGATCTCGGCGATTTTGTGCGCATCTTTGTGCTCTTTGGTGAAATTCAATGCCATGGTGGCAGTCAGGGTGGCCAGGAGGTTGGCTTTGACACCGTGCCCCATCCCGTCAGAAAGCACAATCACAGTGCGCCCTTCCTCTTTGATCTTTTCAGAAAGAAAGGTATCCCCGCATATTCTTTCTCCCGCATGGTTTCTCTGGGCGGAACCCACTTCTATGTAAAATCCGTCTTTCATCGGTTTGTCCGGGGGTTGAGAAAATACTTATTCTTTTTTCGTTTTCCTGAAGGTTTCAATGATGGAGTTCAGCATTTTTTCTGTGGTGCTGGCTCCTTCGCCGAGGGAGAAAGCAATCTGCTGCACCATTTTGAGATTTTCATCAATCACCTCGCTCACCCGGTTGATGATCTCCTCCTGCCGGACTTCTGCCACGTACATATCGCGGAAAACGGCTCCGACCCCCTTGTTTGGTTTCAGGGAATAAATGCTGATGTTCAGTAACCTGTCATTATGAAACACGTCTTTGCCCACAATATTTTCATCATTTTCCAGCACGTAATCGAACAAATGGTAGATGTTATAGGGGAGGAGGGTTTTCAGGTCTGCCCCCGACAACCCGGGGATCACTTCATTGATCATCTGGGCGTCCTCTCCAAGTACTTTGATGAAACTCTGGTTTGATTCGATCACCTTCAGCTTGTCGTCCACAATCACCGCAGCAGAGGGCAGGTTTTGCATCAGGGCGGAAGTGGTATCTGACCGTTGCCGGATTTTCACGTTCTCTTCCTGCAGTTTTCTTTCTGTCTCCAGCAGGTTTTCCTGTTTCTTTTTCAGTGTTTCATTATTGGTCTTCAGTGTTTTGATGTATTCCTGTTTTTTCTTCAGAGAGTAATTCAGACAGGTTTCGGGTCCGGAAAGACCCTGGCTGATGGATGCTGCAAAATCCTTACAGCTTCTGAAGCCGCAGGCACTGCATGAAGAGGTTTCTTCCATGCTTTTTCCCAGGCTTTTCAGGATCTCCTCCAATTGATCCTGCCCGGGCTCAGGCAATCGCTGATCATCTTTCGAGAAGCCTCTGACCAGGTCCAGGGTCGCAAATCGGTCCATTGCTTCTTCCCATTTCTTGCTGTCGAAACTCTTCAGCCGTTTGTGCACATAATCCACGACCATTGTCCGGCGAAGGTATTTATTGGAGCGATCGGTGGTTCCCGGACCCATCAGGCATCCTGCATGATAAAAAATATTGAAGTTCTTTTTAAGCGATTCGGGATGATCATTGAATTCGTCCACCACATCCAGCATATTGGTTTTTTCCTCCACGGTGATCACAGATCCCGTAAGCGGAGAAGTGTCCAGTCCTGCGGCATGGATGATTCCCTGGCTGATGGGATAGAGTGAACCGAGGTTACCGATGGGTTTGTCAAAATCTGAATACTCCACCTTCGCTTCCTTGATTTTGTATTTCTCAAATAATTCCCTTAACTCCATAAACGTGAGCACTGCATCCACGCGACCGTCTCCCTTGTGAAGGCCGGCTTCATGTTTGGCGGATAAACAGGGGCCGATAAACACGACTTTCAGCTTTTCCCCGAAGGCTTGCCTGACAACCTTCGCGGTGGCGGTCATCGGGGTGACAATGGGGGCCAGGTTATCTGTAAGTTCCGGCACAAACTTTTCCACGTAGGAAACCAATGAAGGACAATTGGCCAGCAGATAATATTTCCCTTTGAAGTCAGACAATAGTTTCTTGTATTGCCTGGCCACCAGGTCTACTCCAAAGGACACTTCATTCACGTAATTGAATCCCAGGGTGCGGATCATTTCCACAAATTTCCGGTAGTCGGTGATGTCAGGAAACTCCCCGCTTATGGTCGGATCCACAATGGCTGCTACTTTTTCTTCGGAGTCCAGGAGCTCAATGGTGGCATCGATTTCACTGTAGTGGGAAACTGCGTTGGCCGCACAAACCGATAAGCAGCTGCCGCAGCCGATGCAACGGTTGTGATTCACCACAGGCATGCCATCCTGGCTTCGGGCGGCAATGGCCTTGACCGGACAAGCCCTGATGCAGGCATGCGACTTTGTACAGCGCTTATGATTAATTTGAATGATTTTCATGTCTGTCCGCTTTGGTTACTCCACGGGGTTATTGAAATAGCGATCCAGTAACTCAGTTACATACTCTGAACTGACCTGTGTATGTTTATCAGACCCGATAGTGATCACCGGGCCGTTTTCACATTCACCGAAACAGTGTGATCCCCGGAAGACAACTTTATCCAGGAGTTCTTTTTCCTTAAGGTATTGTTTGATGAGCCCGAGGGTTTTCTTATTGCCCCTGGAAAAACAACTGCTTCCCATGCAAATTACAATCTCTTCGGGGATTTGCCGACCCATAGCCTGATCGTTTTGTGTGAAAAAAATTGCTGAATAACAAAAATACGGAAACCTTTTCAGATAGACAGTTAATTCCTTCACAACTTACTGAATAAATCCTTTGCTTACATTTTTTTATTTATCTTTGTTATGGGTGAATTTTGGCACAATTCTCCCTGCATATGATTATATTTTATACTTTTAACCTGTTTGTTCAAGGGTTGTGAATAAAATATCAACATTGGGTTTATGGAAGAAGATCTGGGTCATTTTTTTGAGAAGTTTCCAAACAGAAAACGGGAAGATCTGATCCCCCTGTTGCAGGCCATTCAGGATGAGGAGGGATATCTTTCCGAAAAGATCATT
>PWHO01000335.1 GCA_003555385.1 Bacteroidales bacterium | reverse complement strand
GATGCCGAAGCCAATGGCCGTACCCTTACGAGCCTGACCAGGCGGTGAGACCAAGACTATGTACATATTAGGATAAATGCGAAGATGGCCATATCTCATAATGCACTTACGTTTTAGGACAGAAGCTATGGTGCTTATAGCAGTCCAAAGACGGTAGAGTTTAGGAGGTTCTGTGTCTGAAGTGTAATCAAGGAAGCCCTCGATCCAGTCTGGTACCCTACGTTCACCCATTTTAGACCTTTCCCCAGCTTCGAGTTAAATGCTACGTTCATAATTCGAACACAGCATTTTATTTTCATCTTTCCAAACACGTGTAATTTGTTGCTCAGATTCCCAAGGAAGCCAGAGCCAGGTTTCTTTTAAGTCGTGGAGCATGTAGTCATATTCCTGACTGATGCCATTAGACTCTTTCCATCCGTAGATGCCTAAGATAACCATAACATCAGACCAGTCCATAAAGGCTTCGTCCAACCTCTTCCAGAAGTCGTAGGAACCGTCTAAGAAGGCATAATAAGCAATGGGGTGAGAATGGGTTATGGGACTTATGAAAGTATACCCTTCAACTGCCAAGATGCCGGCAAACACAGCAACCGATTGAAATCTCTGTTGGCTTACGTGTGGAGCAGGATCTGAATATGGGCTGGCTAAGTAAATCTTACTTGATTTTAATAAGCTGAGCTGCATCATGTTTTGTCTCTCCTGTGCTACATTTGTTATTGATTAAAGACAGGATTCGTTGCTTTTCCTGCTCTCTTGCTGCCTCAATAAGGTTATGAATATTTTCTTGGCGTTCTTCGTTTCTGGAACACTCTCCAGAAATTGACAGAATGGCACATAGACAGTAGCCTAGAATAAAGCAGCCGATGCCGAAGATTATAATTATTAGCATAAGATTATCTCCTTAAGTCCACATTAGTTTATAATCAGACATGGGACGGATCTTCTCAAATCCCCTCTGTAAGTCCTCAACAGTTGGTTTAACCTCTTCCATCTCATACATATTTAGTCCCATCTTAATGTCAGAAGGGATGATGAATTCTCTTCCGTAGTGAGTAGTGAGAGGAGTTTCAAGTTTCCCTTTGATGAGGCTAAGCATTCGAGCATGCTCTTCCCATCCGATGCTGAGGGGGAGTTGAATCTTAATACTGTCATGCACCTGTTGGAGGATTTCAGCATGTTCAAACTCTTCCCTATTATAGTAAACATAACTTAATGCACGTTCGTTGATGATGTCTCCTACGGTTCCCTGCGGGATGCAGGAGTAAGCACTTTTAAACACTTCGTCACGATCCCGTGGGTTGTTCAAGTTGCCCATGAACATAGTTTTCCTGCCCATCAGGTTGGTAAGCATTCTACTGGTTGTAATGCAGGATTTGACATAGAGGTGATAGCCATTCTTGACTCCAGGATAAGCAGTGTGATATCCGTTGTGGAGACGCTTGCCTTGAGTTTCTGGAATCTCACACTGGAGGGCAAACGTTTTATAAGATTCGTCATAGTTTAATGAGTGATTTGTCTTCTTGCCCCAGAATCTCCAGGACTGATCACCTTTTCCAAGCGGAGCATTGATTCCTTTCTTGGCCTGCTCCCTAACCTCATCATAAGGGATGCCACTAATAAGTGCGGCAGTTAATGAGTGGACATCCTTCTTCGTCTCAAAGGCGTCGATCATCTGCTCAATGCGCCCAACGTAGGCAACGATCCTGTTTTCTGCCTGACTTAGGTCAATCTCGTAGATTACATATCCTTGGTCAGCAATGAAGTATTGGAGAATCTTGTGAGGTTGATTCTGTAAGTTATTACCTGTGCCAAAGATGTTTTCACTGGAGCTTATGCGGCTGAACTTGGTGCCGGCAGGGTTGTAGGAACAGCGCATACGTCCATCAGTGTCAACCTTATCTGGGTTAAGGTAGGTTGAGCGTTCCTTCACAGCGCGTCTTATGCTTAAAACTAGGTCAGCCTCAGGGTAGCCTTTCCGAGCAATGCGGATCATAGCTTTTTCATCAGTAGTTACACTTCCTTTCTTCTTATATTTAGGAAGTTTCTTCTTGTTGTAGAAATAGTCGATGAGTTGAGTAGGAGAGTTTGCGTTGAGACTGAATCCTGCTTTTGCAGCCAGTTGGTTACGATAATCTTCTATGACCAACTCGGCAATGTCATAAGCTTCCTTCATCTTTTTTACATTAATCTTATTCCCCCTCTCCTGCATGTAAACTAGGGGGAGAATGATCTGGATGGACCGGAGGTAGGTTTCATAGTTTTCCTGCTGAACTAGTGCCTCCTCCTGCTTTGGCCCAGCTATGGCGCAAACTACTGAATCAAGAGCATTGTATTCCCATCCTCTTTCCCACGAACCTAGGCCTTTAAGCCAGAATTTTCCATCCTCTTTGTAGTAAGGAACCTCGGTCCAAATGCTTGTGATAAAATCTAAGCCCATCATGTAGTCAGGCATTAGAATCTTTTGAGCAATCATTGTATCTTTGAGGTTACAAGAGTGGATGCCATACTTACGGAGCAGAAAGTGTGCATCAAACACTAGGTTCTGCCCTCTTACTGTGATATTAGGGTGTTCAAGAATAGATGCAATCCCCCGCCATAAAACAGTTTCTTCCTCCGGAGTGAAGTAATTCCCCTGACTGTCAACAAAAGGGATACACATGCTGTGAATCATTCCTTCATGGGGATAAGCAAAGGAAATACAACTTACCTCCATATTACTGAGCTCAATATCATAGTCGATGGTAGTTCCTTGGTTTCCTCGAGACCAGCAGTTTCTTAAAAACTGGAGGGCTTCTAAGTAGGTGGGTTGGATGTAGGTTTTGTAGGGGATAGGATTATTAGTACCTTCCACCAGTTCCCATGCCCTCTTCGCATCAAACACTATGTTATGATGGTTGAGGTATTGGTTCTTGGGAGGGATTACAGTTGCTGGATGGAAAGTGTTGATCACCCTCTTGTTCGGCGTGAGGTTGCAATTAAGTATGCTTCCCCTCCACTTTGTGATGCCCAGACGGTCGGTTAATGCGTAGAGGGCTACGCTGCCCAGGCCAAGGATGACAGAACCCTTGCACTTACTAAGTTCCTCCCCAAGCATGTTGATGTAAGTCTGGCCCTCCTCACTGACGATCGGCCCCTTTTTGGTAAATTCGATGTAGTAACCAAGGGGGCGGTCAAGATCTTTAATGACGTTAGTGATGTAACATTCTGAGCGAGGAATCTTGGCAGCACTCAGACAGGCATCAAGTTCATCACCAGCAGGGCCAACGAATGGCTGGCCTTGCCTT
>PWHO01000002.1 GCA_003555385.1 Bacteroidales bacterium | reverse complement strand
GATACAGAATACTCACAGCATAAAACGTTTAGTAATGAAAAGGACATTTCAACCTTCGGTCAGGAAAAGAAAGAACAAGCACGGTTACAGAGAAAGAATGGCCACGAAAAACGGACAAAAAATACTGGCCGCGAGGCGTGCCAAAGGAAGGAAAAGCCTGACCGTTTCCTCGGAAAAAACGCATAAATAGCATTCTGTAGATTTACAGATTTGCGCAGTTAATAAAAAGGCTGGCTTGCATGCTGCAGGCCAGCCTTTTTATTTTTATCTTTGGCCGGAAACCGTTTATCAATCCGCAAACCATCAAAACCCTTTTTTATGAAAGCCTGGTCCCGACTCATTGCCATCCTGCTCCTGACCGTAGTTTCGTGCGTCCCTGCCACGCAGGAAGAAAAAGCGGAAGAGATATTCCGTGAAGGGCAAAAACACCTGCTTGTCATGCATCCGACCGTCCAAAACCTGGAAAGGATGCTTTTCCTCACCGGTGAAGGCATTTTTCCTTTGGACGAAGATTACCGGATCGTTGGTGTTTACCACAGTGACGCGAGTTATAATTACAGCCGGTCTGCCAGTTTCATTGCCGAAGAAGAACTGGGCAACATGGCGTTGTACAGGATTGATCATCCCATTGATAAAGACCAGCTTTTTAAAACCAATGCCATGACCCCGGTCTTTTCTGAACTGTTCGAACAATCTGACGGGGCGTTTTTTCTCGGAGGGCCTGACATCCCACCTGCCGTGTACGGAGAAGAATTTAACCTGCTGACCGTTGTCACCGATCCCGTCCGCCACTACCTGGAAAGCTCATTCCTGTTTCACCTGCTGGGAGGCGACCAGAATCCGGATTACATCCCTCTGCTGGCTGACAACCCCGAGTACCCCATACTGGGGATATGCCTCGGCATGCAAACCATGAATGTGGCCACCGGCGGCACGCTTATCCAGGACATCCCTACGGAAATCCACAACGCCTATACCGTTGAAGACGTGCTTGCCCTGGATCCGGACAACCAGCACAGGAACTATTACTCCTATTATCGCCTCGACCGCGATGTGTCAACGCCCAGCTATCACCGCATTATGACAGTGCCTGAAAGTCATATGGGGGTCATTGCCGGTGATCCTGACCTTCAGCCCTACGTATTGAGTTCCCACCACCAGGCCATTGGGGAAATGGGCTCGGGTTTCAGAGCCACAGCCTGGTCAGCCGATGAACAGGTGGTGGAGGCCATTGAGCATCTCACCTACCCTCACGTAGCAGGCATTCAGTTCCATCCGGAAGTGCCCTATTTATACGATCCGGATCATCAAATTGTGATCACACCGGGAGAAGAAGGCCAGTCATTTCTGGATAAATACCCCGGCAGCAAAGGAGAGGATTTTCATCGCACCTTTTGGGTTCACATAGCCGGAATGTTTCCCTGAAAGAAGTAAGCCTTCTGTCCTTTCTTGGCCTTATCGCTGCGCGCCGAAAACACCTTTTCCCCCGAATAAGGGTCAATGCCTGTATAATACATGGTGGTGGACAACGTCATGGGTGTCGGGGTAAATTCCTGGACCGGTTCCGGCCTGAGCCCGTTTCGTTTCACGGCGGCAGCCAGGTTTTCCATATCCCTTTCCCGGCATCCGGGATGACCGGAAATAAAGTAGGGAACCAGTTGCCAGGACAGCCCTTCTTTGCGACATACCTCCCTGAATCGGTTGTGAAAACGCTCAAAACTACTGAAAGGGGGTTTCCGCATCGACCTGAGCACCTGTTTTTCCGTGTGCTCCGGGGCAACTTTCAGCCGGCCTGACACATGCCGCAGGAGGAGCCTTCGGGTATACTCCTTCAGTCCATATGCTTTACTGACGGACTCGGATTGCCCTTCCAGCATATCGTAACGAATCCCACTGCCAATGGTCACCTTTTTCACCCCCGGAACAGCCAGGGCCTTATCATAAAGCCGGATCAGAGGATTGTGGTCAAAATTCAGGTTGTGGCAGATATTTGGAAAAACACAGGAAGGACGCCGGCATTTTCTGCATACGGCAGGATCCATGCCCCCCATCCGGTACATATTGGCGGTGGGTCCGCCAAGATCTGTAATATGACCTTTAAATCCGGGCATCTGCACAATATTTTCCAGTTCCCGCAAAACAGATTTTTCCGACCTGCTGGAAATAAACTTCCCCTGATGCGCGGCAATGGCACAAAAGCTGCATCCGCCAAAGCACCCACGGTGCAGGGTTACCGAATGCTTTATCATTTCATAGGCAGGAATGGCAGGCTTTTTCTGATACCTGGGATGCGGTAACCGGGTAAAGGGCAAATCCCAGGGAAGATCGGCGCCGGGCTGGTCCGGCAGCGGGAAAGGAGGATTGACCACCACCATTTTATCGCCATGTGGCTGAATAAGCCGATCAGGATCCGTGCGGTTGGAAGTCTCTTCAATGACACGGAAAGTATCGGCAAAAACCCGCTTGTCCGACAGGCAGTCCTCATGGGAAGGGAGAACCGTTTCTTTTCTCCCTTTCAGCGGAGGAAGCGGATCGTCCTTTCCGGTTACAAACGCCGTCTGCAGCATATTATGGAGCGAGGAAAAAGGGACACCCCGTTCCAGTAATTCAATCACCCGCATAAAAGGCATCTCCGCCATGCCATACACCAACATATCGGCGCCGCTTTCCAACAATACAGAAGGTCGCACACGGTCTTCCCAGTAATCATAATGAGAAAAACGCCGCATGGATGCCTCTACCCCTCCGAGCAACACAGGAGTATCAGGATAGAGTTGTTTTAAAATGCGGGTATAAACCACCGAGGCCATGTCAGGCCGGTACCCCGGCCGCCCTCCGGGTGTGTACGCATCCTCACTCCGCTTTCGCTTGCGGGCCGTATAATGATTGACCATGGAGTCCATCGCACCGGCACTGACACCGAAGAAGTATTTCGGTGGGCCGAGCTTTTTGAAGTCACGCAGGTCATCCCGCCAGTTAGGCTGAGGAAGCACAGCTACCCGCAACCCGCAATGCTCTGCAATACGCGCCAGAACGGCCGTACCGAATGACGGATGATCCACGTAAGCATCACCCGACACCAGGATGACATCCGCCTGCTCCCACCCCAGGCGGTCCATTTCCTCCCGGGTCACAGGCAAAAACTGCTGATTACTTTTGGCAAAAGCCCCCATAAACGATCCTGACACAAGTTAAAAAGCTATAATTTACAAAGGTACGCTTTCTGTCAATCCCTCCAGACCACATATTTTTGTTACTTTTGTGGCAACGCAGACCAGGAGATATTAT
>PWHO01000175.1 GCA_003555385.1 Bacteroidales bacterium | reverse complement strand
TATTCACCACCGATGAACCTTTTTGTCCGATGGCCACGTAAATGCAGTAAACCGGCTCACCCTTTTCATAAAAACGACGCTGATTAATGATGGCATCCAGTGCAATGGCTGTCTTTCCGGTTTGCCTGTCGCCGATGATCAGCTCCCGTTGCCCCCGACCGATGGGAATCATGGCATCAATGGCTTTGATCCCCGTTTGCAGGGGTTCATTTACCGGCTGACGGTAAATCACCTCCGGCGCCCGGCGTTCCAGTGGCATTTCATAGAAAGGACCCTCCAGATTACCTTCCCCGTCTATTGGCTCCCCGAGGGTATTCACCACCCTTCCGGTCATAGATTCCGTAATTTTCAGGGAAACAATCCGGCCCGTACGTTTCACCACGTCTCCCTCCCTGAGGCCGCGGGAATCACCCAGAAGTACCACCCCCGCATTGTCTTCCTCAAGATTCAGCACCACCCCGGTAAGCCCGTCGTCATCGCATGCAACCATTTCGCCCGACCAGGCGTTGGTCAGGCCGTAAACCCGGGCAATTCCATCACCGACCTGAAGCACAATCCCGGTTTCCTCCAGCTCGGTTTCCATGGTAAAACCGGCCATCTCCTGCCTCAGGATGGCCGATATCTCAGAAGGTTTTATTTCAGTCATATGGATTCACTTTTTTCAATCCCAAATGTTTTTTTACCTGGTTGAGCCTGTTTCTGACACTGGCATCGTACCGTTTTTCACCCAGGATCAGGATAAACCCGCCGATGATGTCGGGATCGAGCGATTCATCAAATTCGATGGTATAAGGTGTGAGTTTTTTTGCGGCTGCCATGGCACGTTCTCTGAGGTTCTCATCCAGTGGTTGTGCAGTAATGATTCTTACTGTTTCAATTCCCAGGTGTTTTTTATACACGTCGCCATAAGCCGAAGCAATTCCTCCCAGAATATTTCCGCGCTGCTTCCTTACAACAATAAGCATAAACTTCAGGATCAGCGGATCAACCCGGCCGTCAAACAATCGACTTATCAAATTTTGCTTTTTACCAACGCGAATCACAGGGCTTTTCAAGCTGACTGACAACTCCTTATGTCCGTTTAACACGACATCCGCCAGTTTCAGATCCTTATAGGACTCTTTCAGGATTCCGTTTTCCTCTGCGAGCAATAACAAAGCCCTGGCATAGCGTTTATAAAGGATCTGGCTGTCAGGATGCATCGAAGCGCTGTTTTTATGACAGACAACGTTAATTTAAAGCTACTTCATCCAGCAACTTGCTGACGTAAGTGGCATTCCGTTGCTTATCACTGAATTCCTCTTTCAGTATTTTTTCTGCCAGGTCGACAGAAAGGGCAGAAAGCTGATCCCTGATCTCCTGCATGGCCTCCCTTTTGTACTTATTAGCCACCTCCTCCGCATTTTCAGACAATAAGCGGGCCTCCTCCCGGGCTTTCTCCCGGGCCTCCTCAACAATGTACTCCGCATCCTTTTTGGCACGGGCAATGACCTCCTCGCGGGCCTTTTCCGCCTCAGCCAGCTTTTCTGTTTTCACAGCGGCCAGCTGCGACATCTCATATTCCACCCTTTTGGCATCTTTAAAAGATTTGGCCAGAAGATTCTCCCTTTCATTGAGTACTTCAAGAATGGGCTTCCAGGCATATTTGCGTAAAATATACAAAACGCATCCGAATGCCAACGTCATCCAAAAAATCAGGCCCAGGCCGGGCATCAATAGTTCCATAATCCGGTATTTAAAGGTTGCAACCGAACCGGCTCACAAATCCGTTGCCCACACAGCGGATCGTTCAGGTTTCCCCCGGAGAAACAAATACACGCACATCAATGTGATCACTATACAAAAAGTGTCAGCAGCACAATCACCAGGGCAAAAAAGGTGATCCCTTCAATAAGGGCTGCCGCCACCACCATGGATGAACGCAGGTCATTGCCCGCTTCAGGCTGCCTGGCGATATTGTCGATGGCACTCCGGGCGATTGCGGAAATTCCATAGGCTGCGCCAAACACAGCAATTACGGCTGTCAGGGCAGCTCCCATTTTCATCCACTCATGGGCCACATCGACTGTGTCAAGTAATACGAACATCAAATCCATGATAATAAATTATTGATTGAACAAATGGTCAATGGCTCGCCTTTGGCACAGCCATACCGAAAAAGAACGCACTAAACAGGGTAAAAATATATGCCTGCAGAAAAGCAACCAAAATTTTCAAGAAATTCAGAAAAATCAGAAATATGATACTCAATGGCGAAATGGCATAACCAAGGATCAGGCTCATGGAGCCCAGCACAAAGATCAGTGAAGTAAGACTGAGTATCACCATATGCCCCGCGGTAATATTGGCAAACAACCTGATCATCAGCACAAATGGCTTGATGAGGGCTCCGGCAATTTCAATGACGGGCAGGATCGGCACCGGGAACTTCAAAAACATAGGTACCCCGGGCATATTGAACATATGTTTCCAGTACTCCCTGTTGGCAAACCAATGGGTGGTAAAGAAAGTAAACATTGCCAGCACAAAGGTCACGCTGATGTTGCCCGTTACATTGGCCCCTCCCGGAAAAACGGGGACAAGCCCCAAAAGGTTATTAAAAAAGATAAAGAAAAACACCGACAGTAAATAGGGCATAAAACGGCGATACTCCGGGCCGATGGCCAGAATGGCAATCTGATCACGCACAAACACAATCAGAGGTTCAAAGAAAGCAGGGAGTCCTTTGGGCGTAGCGTAAACGCCTCCCTTGCGATACCGGCGTCCGATACTCACAAAGAGCAAACAGATCAGTACAGAGGCAATGAAAATAGATGCCACATTCTTGGTAATGGAGAAATCATAAATGGTTGAAGCCTGCAGGTCGGGGGTTATGCCATCTTCACCCACCCGTACAATCCGTCCTTTCCTGCCCCCCTCCGTTGCAATGCGGAACCCACGGTGAACGCTTTCATCTGCGGTGAGCCGGCCGCTGGAAAACACGTAGAGTTGGCTTTCGTAAAACAGGATTACCGGCAAAGGGATGGAGAAATATTGATCGCCGATGTCAAACAAGTGCCAGTCATAAGTATCCAGCACGTGATCCACGATCACCTTTCTGGCATCGAATGCCGGCGCACTCAGCTCAGCATCATCAATGTCCTCGCCAACCACCAGGGAGAGGTCCGTATCATCTCCGGGCAACTCAGCCTGGGACTCATCCGCGCCAAGCACATCATTAGTACCGGCAAATATCAAGACAGCCAGCACCATAATATAGGTGACAAATGGGTAGTGTGCACTTTTTTGCTTATCGGCTATATTCATGATCACATCG
>PWHO01000245.1 GCA_003555385.1 Bacteroidales bacterium | reverse complement strand
GTTGGCAGATACCGGGTCGATCCAGGTGCTGCTGTGGCTGGCCAGGTCTTCGTAGCTTAAAAATCCGCCACTTTCCTGCACGTGATCGGCGATAATGCGTGCGATCTCACCACGGTAGAAAGCATCGCGCCCTACTTCCGCGAGGGCTTCATAGGTATTGGCCAGGTAAGGGTTGCGGAAAATCTCTCCTTTTTCGGGCATGCGGCCGTCCGGCATATAGGTTTCCTCGAAATTGGGGAAACGACTGAGTACCGGTGCGGTTCGCCCCAGGTAATAGGCAATGAGCTCGGTCACCGGGAAGCCGTCCCTGGCATACTGGATGGCGGGATCCAGGATGTCGGTCATATCAAGCCTGCCGAACTTCTCATGCAGCTCAAACCAGCCGTCAACCGCCCCGGGAACACTGACTGCCAGGGCACCCCGCTGGGGGATCATCTCATAGTCGTTATCCAGAAAATAATCGATCTCAAGCCCTTGTGGCGATCGTCCGGAGGCATTGAGTCCGTGGAGCTGCCCACTTTCCGCATCCCAGATAATGGCAAACAGGTCACCCCCGATGCCGCATCCGGTGGGCTCCATAAGGCCCAGCATGGCATTGGCTGTAATGGCGGCGTCCACCGCACTTCCCCCTTTTTTAAGGATGTCGAGGGCGGCCTGGGTAGCCAGCGGGTGGCTGGTGGCAGCCATGCCGTTTTGCGCGATCACCTCAGAACGGCTGGCGAAGTTGTGCCCGGTGATCCTGTCCTGGGCAATGGTTTGTATACCAATCAGAAAAATCAGTGCTGTAAAAAGTAACAATTGTTTCATAGGGATGTGTGTTTTGGATTGGGATTAATTATTCAGTGATTAAGCGTTCCTTTTCATATAGTTCTTCAATGAGCATGGCATTTCCCCTGGGTCGCATTCCATGACCGAACTGTTCGGCCCATTGCCGGGTGAATTCCGCCCCATACAGCACGATCATGGCCATATAAGAGGCCCAGATCATGATGAGGATGAGGGTTCCCGCTGCCCCGTAAACCGAGGAGGGGTCGGTGGTGCTGAAATACAGGCTCAGCCCGTATTGCCCCAGGGCGAACAGCAGGGAGGTAAGCAGGGCTCCGATCCATACCGAACGCCAGCGAATAATGGCATCCGGCAGGAACTTGAACATCAGGGCGAACAGGGTGGTGGAGACCACCAGGGAGATGCCGTAATTCATGAAAACAACCATGGGCATCCTGATCCCCGGCCAGTGCGAGCTGATCCAGTCGCTGAATATGGCGAGCAGGGAGTTGGCCAGCATCGACAACAACAGCAAAAAGCCGATCACCAGGACCAGTCCGAAAGACAACAACCGGTCCTTCAGGTATTTCACAAAGGCTTGTTTGGGTTTGGGAAGTACTCCCCAGACCCTGTTCAGCGAAAGCTGCAGGTGATAAAACAGGCTGGTGGCGCCGAAAAGCAGCATCCCGATACCGATGAGCATGGCGATGGTGGAGGAACCGGTTTCGGCGGAGCTGGCGATCATGTTTTCCACCGTTTTGGCAGTTTCCTGACCGACGGTATCGGAAATCCTGTCTGAAAGTTCACTCGATACGGCCTCTTCCCCAAAAAAATAACCGGTCATGACAATGACGATCAACAGCAGGGCGGGCAGCGAAAAAATAGAGTAATAGGCCAGGATGGCACTTTGCCGCCAGGGACTGGACTTGTTCCAATGGATGGCGGCATCACGGAATACGTGCCACACTTTTTTTGCCGTTGAGACTGCCTTTTTCATGGTGCTGTGTTTGCGGCCTCCTGATCCTGCCTGTTGAAGACATACTGCAAAATATTGGCCCCCATTCGCAGGGCCTTCAGCCTGACCTCCTCGGGGTTTCCATGTACCGACTGATCTTCCCAGCCGTTGCCCAGATCGGTTTCATAGGTGTAATACAATACCAGCCGCCCTTCATGGAAAATGCCAAACCCCTGCGGGGGCTTGCCGTCATGCTCATGGATCTTGGGCAGACCATCAGGAAAGGAGAATGCCTGGTGGTAAATGGGATGGTTGAAAGGAAGCTCCACCAGCTCCTTATCCGGGAATACTTTTTCGATCTCGCGGCGGAAATAGGGATCCAGCCCGTAGTTGTCATCCACATGCAAAAACCCTCCGCCGATCAGGTAGTTTCGCAGGTTTTCCGCCTCCCGGGCCGAGAACACCACGTTGCCATGACCGGTCATATATGCAAATGGGTAGTTGAACAGCTGGGAGCTTCCCACTTCCACCGTGGCTACCCGGGTGCTGATGGTGGTTCCGGTGTGTTCATTGGCGAACCTCACCAGGTTGGGAAGGGCACTGGGGTTGGCGTACCAGTCGCCTCCGCCCCGGTATTTCAGGGTGGCGACCTGGTGATGCTGGGCCTCTGCCAGGCTTCCTGTCAGGATAAAGAGTATGAATAAAAGCGTGGTGCGCATGGGATGCAAGGTTGATTTTTTTTGAGTTGTCCTCATAACAATCCGTTTATGGTATTTGCCTGCACGCAAAGGGCCATGGCGGCGGTTTCCGTTCGTAAACGGTGGCGCCCCATGCTTATTGCCTGGTAGCCGGCGTCCGTTGCCGCCTCAATCTCTTCCTGGCTGAAATCGCCTTCCGGCCCTACCAGCATGGTCAGATCTTTCCCTGTTTGATAGCTGCCTGCCAGCGTCTGTTTCTCTCCGTCGGCACAGTGGGCCATAAACGCATGTGCCGGTACCGGCTGATGCAGGAAGTCCTGCAGTTCGATGGCCGGGTTTAGTTTTGGCAGGTATGCCCTTAGCGACTGCTTCATGGCGGCCACCAGGATTTTTTCCAGCCGGTGAGGCTTTATAACCCGCCTTTCACTGTAAGCGCAGAACACCGGGGTGATCTCATCAATGCCGCATTCTGTGGCTTTTTCCAGGAACCATTCAAACCGGTCGATGCTTTTGGTGGGCGCCACGGCCATGTGCAGCCTGAAAGGCCGCTTTCCGTATGCTTCCTTTTTTTGAATGATCTTTACCAGGGATGACTTTGGATGGGCTTCCTCGATGGAGGCCAGGGACCATAGCCCTTTGCCGTCGGTTACGGCCACTTCGTCACCGGGCCGCAGACGCAGCACTTTGGCGCAGTGGCGCGACTCTTCCTCGGGAAGCGACAGCAGGTCGCCGGACAACTCATGAACAAAAAATACATGCATAATACTGAAATCCTGGGCTGCAGGATGATTATCTTTCTAAACAAAGATAAAGGAAAACCGTTTTAATAAAAGGCTTTACTCACCATATTTACGTATATTGAATTTGGTTTTATCTTTGACGCGGCTGTCTCTATTGGGC
>PWHO01000260.1 GCA_003555385.1 Bacteroidales bacterium | reverse complement strand
GGATCAATGTGGGAGGCCGGGGCAAAAGTCTTTACGTCGGTGCGTTGAATGACATAGAGCATGACGGCCCTTTTGCCCGATTCCACTACCTTTACCAGGGTGTCGAGGTGTTTCTGCCCCCGGGTGGTAACCGCATCGGGAAACATGGCAATGCCATCTTCGTTCAGGGAAACGTTTTTTGCCTCCACGAAGCATTCTTCTTCGCCCTTTTTTCCGAATACATCAAAGCGGCTGTCCAGAAACTTCACTTCCCGACGGATCTCACTGTATCCCTGCAGGGGTTCAAGCAGGTTCTTTTCCATGGCCAGGGCACCCAGGATGTTGGGAATATTGGTGTTGATGCCCACCCAACTGCCGTTGATCTTGATCATCTCCCAGGTAAACCGGGTCTTTCTTTTGGGATCACTAACCGGGGAAATGGCCACTTCGGCCCCCTCTTCCAGGGCCGATTTCATACTTCCGGAATTCGTGCAATGCGCCGTGACCTTTTCACCGCCCTCCAACTCCACATCCGCCAGAAACCGCTTATAGCGGCGAATCAACCGCCCCCGCACCAATTCCTGTGGATATTTATAAATGTATTGTGACATAATGTTTTTTTTCAAATAACCGATCCAGTAACGTGTGACCCCGAAGGGGTGGTACCAACCAACAACCACATTGCCCGTTTCCCAACCCATCGGCAGCTTCCCCAACCCTCTGCCCATGAGAACCAACAACCAACAACCTCTTAGCCCGTCCAACGCTTATGGGCTACCCCCACCATCCTCATCCCATGAGAACCAACAACTAACAACCATCATATCCCTCTATCGAACAACGGCTTCAAAAAGTACACCCACGCGGCAGAGATCACATAGGCCAGCAAGGTTCCCCACCATAATCCCACCAGGGGGAATAAATAACCCGCGCTGAAACTGTAAATTACAATATTTGTGGATGCCAGCAGCATTATTTTTCCGGTGGCCCTGGCAAAAGGATGCCCTGCCGACATGGTCAGGATCACCATGGCTGACAGCATGGTGGCCGGGAAGGAAGAGAACAGCCCGGCCCAGAATGCCGAACCGGCCCTGGCGAAGAGCACTGCCGTGCCCACCACACTTCCTGCGAACAAGGCCCTGAATAACAATTGCTGTATGGAGTGGTTGCTTTTGATCTTGCCCATGGAGGGGATCTTCAGTACTTTTTCCGCCAGCAGGTAGGTGCCGATGGCCCCTGAAAAATACAGTATCGTCCAGGTGATCCGGCCGGTTTCCTGAAAATAGGAAGAAAGCAGGGCCAGGATGATCCAGGCCGAAAGCCCTCCGCCCAGTGCTGCAAATAAGCCTTTTGGAACCAGGCTTACAAACACATACAGGAAAATCGTGCTGAAAAACATCCCCAGGGGTACGGTAATGGCCGCCTCCGCAGCGAATTCAGGATCCTGTGTCAGCCCGATGAAAAACAAGGACACCAGTATGGTGGATGGCAGGTTGGCGATCATGCCCCCGACCTTGGATCCCAGTTTTTCGGAAACCATGGTTGCCAGGGTGATCCAGGTACCGGCCACCACCACCGACATTATCAGTTGCTGAAGAAAAAGGGTTGACATTTTAACAGACAGGATTTTATGGGGGCAAAAGTAGGAAATTGTTAGCGGATAACCGCTTTCAGGGCAAGGATTCTATTTTTTTTATCTCAAAGAATTACGTATTTTGGCCGTAAAAATCATAAAGTATAAAAATTATAAGTTCTACATCATGAGAAAAGATACACCAATACCCCCGGACGTAGTTGACAAGTATGCAAAACAAATGAACCTCGACAGTGTGGGCAAGGCCTCCATCCGTGAGATCAAACGGCTGGTTGACCTGGTGGAGGAGGAGACAGGCAAGCGCTACGTGCGCATGGAGATGGGCATCCCCGGACTGAAACCCTCCGATATCGGCATCGAGGCCGAGAAAAAGGCCCTGGACAGCGGCGTGGCAGCCATCTATCCCGACATTGACGGCATCCCGGGGTTGAAAAAAGAAATTTCCCGCTTTGTGAAGAATTTCATGAATATCGATGTGCAGCCCAGAGGTTGTATCCCTACAGTGGGATCCATGCAGGGCAGTTTTGCCACCTTCATGACAGCCACCCGGATGGACAAGAAAAAAGATACCGTTCTGTTCATTGACCCGGGTTTCCCGGTACATAAACAGCAGTGCCGGGTGCAGGGGATTCCTTTTGACAGTTTTGATGTCTACAATTACCGTGGCGAGAAACTTCGTGAAAAGCTGGAATCACACCTGGAAAAAGGCAATATTGCCGCCTTGCTTTATTCCAACCCCAATAACCCATCCTGGATCTGCTTCACGGAAACAGAACTGAAGATCATTGGCGAACTGGCCAATAAGTATGACGTGGCTGTGGTGGAAGACCTCGCGTATTTTGCCATGGATTTCCGGCATGACCTTTCAAAGCCCGGGAAACCGCCATACCAGGTATCTGTGGCCAACTACACAGATCGTTATGTGCTGCTGATCTCCAGCTCCAAGGCCTTCAGTTATGCCGGCCAGCGCATCGGCATGATGGTGATCTCGGATAAACTATTTGAGAAAGAATGCCCCGACCTGAGGCCCTATTATGGCATGGAGCAATTTGGCCGCGCCATGGTGTTCGGCACCATGTACGCCCTGAGCTCCGGTACGTCGCATACCCCCCAGTACGGCCTGGAGGCGATGCTGAAGGCTGCCAATGACGGAGAGTTTGACTTTGTTGAAGTGGTTAAGGAGTACGGAGCGAAAGCCGCCATCATGAAAAAATTGTTCACAGAGAACGGCTTCCATATCGTGTACGACAAGGACGAGGACAAACCCCTGGCCGACGGCTTTTACTTTACCATTGCCTATCCGGGATTCTCCGGAGCTGAACTGATCGAAGCCCTGGTATATTACGGCATCAGCGCCATTTCCCTGGCCATCACCGGCAGCGAACGCCTTGAAGGCCTGCGTGCATGCGTCTCCCTGGTGAGCAGAGACCAGTTCCCCGACCTGGAAGAACGGCTGAAACAATTCCATGCAGACCATTCGGGATAAACCCCGCCACCAGGCAAGACATCAGGGATAAGACCCTTGAAAAAGCAGCGCGCAAATAATGTGAATTTGAATTAAGATAATTTTGCGGGGCGCGAGTATTTCATTATCTTTGCCCCCGCAAAACAACGTTCTTTGCGTCACGGAGAGGTGGGTGAGTGGCTGAAACCAGCAGTTTGCTAAACTGCCGTACCTTTCACGGGTACCGGGGGTTCGAATCCCCCTCTCTCCGCCAGGTTAAAGTTCACTGATATTCACTTCGG
>PWHO01000156.1 GCA_003555385.1 Bacteroidales bacterium | reverse complement strand
GATGAATGATACCGTAACCGTAGAATTTGTTTCCCAATAACTATGCGGATATGTGGGCACTGCTGAAGAAGGAGTTCAATGGTTTTTTTAACAGCCTGATCGCCTACGTGGTAGTGGCTGTATTTCTTGTGATAACCGGTCTGTTTTTGTGGGTGTTCCCCGTGGAGTTTAACGTCATTGAAACAGGAGATGCCCGGCTTGACGGGCTGTTTGTCCTGGCCCCCTTTGTGTTGCTGTTTCTGGTTCCTGCCATCACCATGCGCTTTTTTGCGGATGAGAAACGCACAGGCACCCTGGAAATGCTGATGACCAAACCGGTGACCATGCTCCAGATCGTACTGGCAAAATTCTTTGCCGGCGTATTGCTGGTGGTGGTTTCATTGCTTCCGACACTGATCTACCTGTTGACCATTCATTTGTATGCAGCCCCGCCCGGGGTTGATTTTGGCGGAACGTGGGGGTCGTATCTCGGATTGCTTTTTATCGGGATGGTGTTTGTTTCCGCAGGCCTTTTTGCCTCGTCGCTGACCCAGAACCAGATCGTGGCCTTTATCCTTGCCTTGTTTATGTGCGGCTTCCTGTACATCGGGTTTGAAATGATTCATTCCCTGGACCTGTTCGGCAGCCTGGGTTTGTTCATCCGGAACCTTGGCCTTCAGGCCCATTATACTTCCATCAGCCGGGGGGTGATCGACAGCCGTGACCTGCTGTATTTTGCCGGTGTCATTGTATTGTTCCTGGGGTTTACCCAGGCAGTTGTCGAGATACGAAATACGGGAAGAATGGTGCTGGTACGCCTGGCTGCAATTTTTGTGATGGTGGTGGCCCTGAACCTGGTCGGATCCGTTCGTTTTGCCCGGATCGACATGACCAGCGAGGGAAGGTATTCGCTGACTTCTGCTACCCGCGACATGCTGAGGGATATTGATGACGTGGTATATGTAAAGGTGTACCTTGAGGGAAACCTTCCGGTGGAATTCCGCCGCCTGCGAAACGACGCCAGGGAAATGCTGGACGAATTCAGGGCCTGGTCCGATTACGTGCAGTTTGAGTTTGTGGATCCGTCAAAAGAAGCCGGCGAGGATTATGAAAGGGTTCAGGAGCATTATCGCTCGCTCGCCCAAAAAGGGCTGGAGCCGGCACAGGTCCAGATGCGTACCGGAGACGGCACGTCCCAGCGTGTGATCTTTCCCGGGGCTTTGGTGTCTTACAGAGGCCGCGAGGTGGCTGTGCAGCTGCTGGAGGATCAGCGGGGTGTGCCCATTCCCGAGGTGTTGCACAACTCTTCCCTGGCACTGGAATACAACCTGGCCTCCGCCATTCGCCGGGTTACGCTGGAGGACAAGGACCGCATTGCTTTTCTTGACGGGAAAGGGGGGTTGTCTCCCCGTGAGTTGGCTTCAGTGACAGAATCGCTCGAAAGGTTTTATGAAGTGGACAGGGTAGAGGCAGGGGAATCAATGGAGCACCTGGCTGACTATCGTACCCTGATCGCCGCCCGGCCCAGGGAAGCATTCTCCGAAAAGGAAAAATTTGTACTTGACCAATTCCTCATGCAGGGGGGGGCAATGCTGTGGCTTGTTGACCCGGTCTTTGCGGATATGGACAGCTTGCGCAATGCCAGTGAAACCATTGGCCTGGCCTGGGATATCAATATGGATGACTTCTTCTTCAGGTATGGTGCCAGGCTGAATCCTGTACTGATCAAAGACCTAAATGCCGCTCCCCATCCTGTGATTACCGGATACGTGGGGGGTAACCCGCAGATCAACCTTTTGCCCTGGTATTTTTACCCCCTGATCACCCCGGAAAGCGACCATGAAATTGTCAGCAAGCTGAACCCGGTAAGGGGTGAGTTTGTCAGCAGTATCGATACGGTGGGTGCCCCCGGGGTGAATAAGCGCATCCTGCTGAAAACCTCTCAGTATTCCCGTGTGATGCCGGTCCCCGTCCGCATCAGCCTTGACATCCTTCAGCGGCCGGTGGACGAAACACTATACACCGGACCTCCCCAGCCTGTGGCTGTTCTCCTGGAAGGCACCTTTGAATCCCTTTTCAGAAACCGGCTCAACCCCGGGGTGGAAATGCCGCCGGGCTATGAGGTGCAGGAACGCAGTGTGCCGGCCAGCATGATCGTGGTGGCAGACGGGAACATGATACGCAACCAGGTCAGCAGCGAAGGGCAACCCCTTCCGCTGGGGTACGACAGGTATTCCGGGGAATCTTTCGGAAATGCTGATTTTATCATGAATGCCGTCAATTACCTCACGGATGATTCCGGGTTGATCGAGGCCCGCGGAAAAGACCTGCGGATGCGTAAACTTGATGAGGCGGCGGTTTCGCGTGACCAGTTGCTTATACAAATCACAAATACCGGACTGCCGGTGCTGGCCGTGCTGATTTTCGGTGTGTTGAGACTGATTTGGCGTAAGCGGCACTTTACCCGCTAAATAAATCCTATGAAGCGAAAACATTTTTTAACCCTGGGTTTGGCCGTGCTGGTTTTCTTGCTGGCCCTGTTTGCTGTTCTCTTAGAAAACAGCGGGGCAGCGGGGCATGGACGGTTGCGTGTACAGGAGGAGATCGTGGCTGTTTGCCTTACCGGGACTGAAGGAGTGCAGGTTAGTATTGAGAAAGATGAAGAGGACCGGTGGTTGCTTAACGGTGAATTCATGGCCAACGAACTGGCTGTGCGTGAAATGCGTTCCGCTTTGCGCAACCTGGAAGTCCGCCGCCCTGTTCCTTTTTCCGAAATGCAGGCGATAACAGGCCAGCTGGATGAAACCGGAGCCGGGGTGGAGGTGTTCGGGAAGGGGCACTGGATCCCATTGCCCGGCGACCGCGGACTTTTCCCGCGGCAGCGCAAACTGAAGCATTTCGTCGTCGGGGAAGACAGCCACGACGGGGGCGGAAGTTTTCTGCGCGTGCACGGGGAAAATGACCCGCTGGAAGCATATGTGCCCGGCGTGGGAGGCGGGCTGAAAAAAGTCTTCAACCCTGAGGAGCGTATCTGGCGCGATCCGGTGGTCATTGACCTGGAGCCGTCAGAGATCATTCGTGTACGGGCTGTGTTCTCCGCGTTTTCCGGTTTCTCTGCGTTCTCCGCCGGGGAAGAGGGATTAGCTTCAGAGCAAGCTGCCCCGGGGGAGTCCCATGCCTCTGATCACGCCGGGAGAGAAGGATTCGTGCTGGAGCAGTCTGACCCGGGTGTGTACCACCTATTTGACCATTTTGACCATACCGGGGCAGAAATTGATATATCCCGGCTCAGAAGTGAGCGGCTGCACCGCTACCTGAACGCATTCTCCGGCCTGTATTATGAGCGGCTGCT
>PWHO01000249.1 GCA_003555385.1 Bacteroidales bacterium | reverse complement strand
TTTCGCAGGCTTCGCTGCTGAGTACTGAAGGGCTGACTGTGGGGGTCAGGATGATATTCAGGGCCCTGGTGTTGCTCACATCATTTTCTGCCATCAGTGCAGAAATGAAAGATCCGGCCATTAAAAACCTTTTGCACAAACGTGGATTGCATAATGTATATCAGTCTGTTGACCTCGCTTTTTCCGCCCTCCCTGCCATCATGTCCGCTTACCGTTTCAGGGGCGTGGGGTTAAAGGCCATAAAAAAACTGGTGTTTGGTATGCTGGGGAGTGCGCAGGCTCTCCTGAACGAAATGATGCAGCTGGAAGCCAATAAGCCCACCCTATTTATCCTCTCCGGGGAGGTGCACTCCGGGAAAACTTCTGCAGCAAAAAAAGTGGTGAAGTCTCTCCGCAGCCAGGGATTCCGTTTCCGGGGATTCTTCTCAGCCGGCAATACAGATGGCCCCGACCGCAGTGCCTATTACCTGGAGGATGTTTGTTCCGGTGAGCGACAACTTCTGTGCTCCGAAAATCCAATTACTGAGGGTTTTCGTGCCGGGCGGTTTTATTTTTCCGAAAGCGGCCTTGCTTGGGGAAAGTCCCTGCTGGAACAATCCGTTCACGACGTTGCTGATTTTATAGTAATCGACGAGATCGGCCCGCTGGAACTCCGGGATGGAGGATGGGCACCTTCCATAGGGGATCTTTTGGCCCGCAGCCGGATTCCCCATATATGGATTGTCAGGAAACGGCTGGCAGACCTTGTTGTACGTAAGTGGAACGCAGGAGATGTCTACATCTTTGATCTTGAAGAGGATCATGCTGACGACATTGTCAACCAGCTGCTTGAGTGGAAAAGAACTTCAGCCACTGCTTAATCTTTCAGTATTCTTATGAAGGCCAGGAAGACTTTCATTGCGTCAAATTTATCCTTTACCTGCAGCAATTTGCCCAGTCGAATTTGCCCGATCACATAGAAATAGTCCCGGGTGCTGTGATGCTCAGTGATCTCTTCAAAATCAAGTAATAACAGGTCTTCTGTGAAACGATAACGATAGTATACCTCCAGCAGGATGTCGTTGGTATGGGCCGGCGGGGTAAAATATTTACGCTTTTTGTATTCATACCGGTAGTTATGTGTCCTGGCGGTAATATCAGACAATACGGAACTGCCTGTGGGAAATCCTCCTGCGCCCTTGCCAAACATGAACTGTTTTTCATAAAACTCCCCTTCAATCACCACCCCGTTGTATTCATCTTCCACATTATAAATGTATTCTTCCCGGGTAACCAGCTTGGGCATCACAAAAAGGGCTACACTGTTGTTGTGTACTTTTTGCGCCTGGGCCACCAGCTTGATCCGGTAGCCCCTCTCCCTGGCAAAACGGATATCCGCCGGGCCTATGTGGCTGATACCTGAACAGAATATTTCATCCTGGTTTACCCTGGTGCCAAAGCCGTGCATGGTCAGGATGATGATCTTGTAAAGTGCATCATGACCCTCCACGTCGAGGCTGGGATCTGCTTCTGCGAATCCCATCTCACAAGCCTGATTCAGGGCTTGTGCAAAATCGATGTTTTTGCTGTACATCCGGCTCAGGATATAATTGGATGATCCGTTGAGAATACCGGTAATTGACAGCAGCAGGTCATTGTCATAGTACTCTTCCAGGTTTCGTATCACAGGGATGCTGCCGCAGGCGGAAGCGTCATACAGTAAGGCACTGCCCGATAGCTGCTGCAAGTCCATGAGCTCTTCCATGTGGGTGGCCAGCATTTTTTTGTTGCCGGAAACCACACTTTTCCCGGCCAGCATCGCGCTTTTGACAATTTCCAGGGCCTGTTCTGCATCATCTATGAGTTCCACCACCAGGTTGATCTCGTTGTCCTGAATGATCTCATCCCGGTCGGTACAGAACATTTCCGCAGGAAGGCTCCTTTTCTTATGCGGATCCCTGATGCAGATCTTTACCACTTCGGCGTTGGAAGCATGGCTGTTTGTGATCACATGATGCAGGCTTTCGCCCACAACCCCGAAGCCGAATAATCCTATTTGTTGTTTGCTATTTTGATTGTTCATAGGTGTCGGTTTTTTGATAAAAAGACCCGATGGCTTGCTGAATTTGTTCATATTCAAGCAGAAAACCATCGTGGCCGTACTGTGACTGAATGATATGGAAACTTGCATCACCGGCATGCCGGGCAATAGATTCCTGCTCCTCTGGCGGAAATAATCCATCGCTTTCTATGCCAATACTCAGGGTGTTTGCCCGTATCTTTCCCAGCGCCCTTGGCACCCCTCCGCGGTACCTTCCCACATTGTGGGTATCCTGGGCTTTTGTAAGCGTATGGTAGCAATAGGCGTTAAACCGGTCTGCCAGTTTCTTGCCCTGGTAACGCTGGTAGGAGGAGGCCGGAAAATCAACGGTAACCACCCCGGTCTTTTCCTGCTGAGTGGCATTGTAAGCCTCATAACTTCTGTAGCTCAGCAGGCCGATTGCCCTTGCTGCGGCGAGTCCGGTTTTCCCGCCCTCAGGATCTTTGCCGTCAAAGCCCTGGTCTGCTTCAATGGCCATCCTTTCCGTTTCGTTGATGGCAATGGCCCATGGGGTTGCCTTGCTGCCGGTGGCAATCACAACCAGGTTTTGGAATACAGCAGGTTCCATGATGGCCCATTCCAGTGCCTGAAACCCACCGATCGACCCGCCCGCCAGGGTATGTATCCGGTCAATGCCCAGATGTTTTCTGAGTATTATATGACCTTTCACAATGTCACGCATGGTAATGACCGGAAAGCTTTGAAGCCAGGGTTTTCCCGTATCAGGGCTGGTGTCTGCGGGCCCTGTGGTGCCGTAGCAGCTCCCGAGAATATTGGCGCACACAATGGTATATTTTTCCGGGTCATAAAATCTGCCGTGTCCGATAAGGCCCGGCCACCAGGCTGTGGCATCCGAGTTGGCCGTCAATGCATGGCAAATCCACACAACCGGCTTTTCAGCAGCCTTATCATTTCCTGATATATGGTAGGTGATCACCGGGTTTTCGATGGTCGATCCGTTTTCGAGCACCATGTTTCCGTCGTGTTGAAATACTTCTTTCTGCATCGTTGTTTACTTTTGTAGTTGATGGAGGGCGTGTTCAAGGTCACCCATAATGTCGTAAATATGTTCAATTCCCAATGACAAACGAAGTGTTCCCGGAAACACCCCTGCTGCTTCCCTGGCTTCTTCTGACAATTGCTGGTGGGTGGTATTGGCCGGCTGAATGATCAGTGTTTTGTTGTCTCCCACGTTGGCCACATGGCTGATCAGCTTCAGGTTGTCTACCACCCGGGCCGTTTGCTGCAAACTTCCTT
>PWHO01000317.1 GCA_003555385.1 Bacteroidales bacterium | reverse complement strand
TATGATATTGCTGGCCTGCATTCTGGCAACACAAATGTGGGTGTCAACACCTTTACTTTTTCAGCAAGCGATCTTGGTTTTACTGATGCAATTGACTTTATTGGTACGCATACCTATTCTATCAGTGTTGAGAATAATGACCACACGGGTGTTACCTGCCCAACAGTTGTAACGGGAACATTCACCATTGAACCTCCGGTTTATGCGATGTTCAGCACTTCCTATGTGGAAGGGGAATATATTGTTGGCAATCGCTCGGTTACTTTTACCGGCGAAACTGACGTTAGCCAGTATGTACAGGCCGATGATACCCTTTGGGTAGAATTCAGTGAGGATATCTTCACTATCAACGGCCGGGATCTGCCGGATACAGACCTGGGTGATTTCGTTATTCTTGAATATTACAATACTGATCAACCTGGAACCGTAACCCGTGTATTCGATGTAGATTCATATCGCGACGGAAGGCGCGTTTATGTCGTTCCTGACGAAGACCTGAAATATGACCAGGCTTACCGGCTGCGTTTCGTACAAGTGTATTACGAAGACGGTGAAGACTTAGAGCCTGTGGAATATACCCTTGACCTTACTGAAGAAAATGGTGCGTTGGACTTTGACGAGTACAATGCCGCTGCTTTTGTGAACGAACAGTATGTGATCTTTTCTTCCCCGGATCGTCCGCTGGTATTCCCCACCTGGGAACAGGCTGATCCATGCCATGAAATCGGGGTGTATTTTGAAAACCCTGTGAAGTATCTGACCGGACAGCGTATTACTGAAGAGGGTGACCCTCATCACAAGTTCAAGCTGCAAAGGAAAGAAAATGGTGACTGGGAAGACCTCGAGTTTGAGGTTGGAACTTATGACTTTGAAACAGACGAAGAAAGTGGTTTTAGCGGACCCACGAAGATGTATATCTATCCCGATAAGCCGCTGACGCTTTCATCTACTTTCAGGGTTATTCTGAACCCGGCCACGGAAAAGGTCAATGGCCTTGAGTATGGTTTCCTGGATATTGTTACCGGAGAGAACGTACTTGTAGATGGCGACAGCAATGGCGATGTGAAATTATTTGACGCAGGTACCGCCGACGAAGCAGTTGGCTGGGAATGGTCAACAGTTACCAACTATCCTTTCGAAATCTATGTTGACGATATTGGTCCATTAACCGACACATTCAATAAAGTCGACGTTCTAATTGACGGAAACAGCATAGGTGTTGTTACTGACCCACACATGGCTGTTGATTATGACATCGAATCCGGCACATTTACTTTGGAAGCATCTTCAATTGATGGCTACCACCTCAAGATGTGGACCCGTAATGATGTACCGATTGTTGGTGAGGAAGGTGAATATGAAGGCATCGGCGGAACCTACACAATCGACATGACCGAAGAATGGGTTGACTGTGATGACCCCGATGCGATTCGTTATGAGGCGGTTTTCGCAAAAGACTACTATTTCGCTGGTGTGATGTTTGATGAAGATCAAGGGCTTGTAACTCCTCCCAATATTGCCAACCAGACCGACACGTTTGAGTATGGTTACCATTTCGAGGCAGAGGCTGAACCAAAAGTAGGGTTTAAATTTGATGTTTGGGAATTGACCGCTTGGGTTGATGCCCCAGCCGCTCTTACTGACACCTATACGTTCGATGAATTTAACCCTTATGAGCCAGCTGTTTTTGAAGCTCTTCTTGGTGGTGATATGGTAAGCGGTGAAACTTACACTGCTACTGCTACTTTCGATACTTTCAGGCCAAGATTATTGGCAAACTCTTTCTTAGAAGATGCATATGATGAGCCTGGCTTTGCTTCCATGACCATAACTCATGATTCCGGAGCTGATGTCAACCAATATGATGTTTTGGAAGACGACCTCTGGAAGTGGTGGGACTTTAAGTTAGGCAGCAGGGTAACACTTGTTGCTGAAGAACCGCCCGCGGAATACTGTGAATATGAGTTCATGTATTGGGAAAAATGGGTTTACAGTGACGATGATGAGGAATATGTGTTTGTGGAAGACGTTGAAACGGACGGCAACACGCTTGTCATTGAAAGCATCGAGAAATCCTACAAGTACCGCGCCATTTACGGACCGAAAATTCTTGACGTGTTTGTAGATATCCCGCAAGATATTAACGGAAACTATCTGGCCACTATCGTAATCAACGAAGGTGATGATGAGATCGTCATGCCTGAGCCTGGTACTGTCACTTTCACTTATGGTGAAGAGATCATGATGACAGTTTATCCTGAAAGGAATTACAGGACTTATAGCTGGCTGGACGCAGAAGCAGATATCGTTACCAGCGTTTATCTGAAGAATGAATTCTCAGACATTGAAAGAAGGTCAGTATGGACATTTACTGTTGAAGATGACTGCTCAGGTGAACTGATTACACTGATGCCTGACATCAAGCCTCAGCGTTACCTTGTAAATGCTTCTGTAGTGGACGTCACACATGGTGAAAGAGATGAATTCCATGGCGGAATGTTCAATCCTGAAGCTGAAGGCGTAACTGAAGCTTATGTTGAAACAGATGAGTATCCTGTTTATGATGTTGATGACCTTCCAAGTGGTCCGGAATGGATTGCTGGTAACGGTCTTGGCGTGAAGTACAGCGGCATGGTGATTGGCGATGAAGATCTTGGTATTGCTACCGAAACCTTTGGCGTTGGTACACCTGCATTTACTTATGCTGAAGCGTTTGTGAACCGCGGCGAATCCCTTGACCTTGCTGCAGTTGCCACCCCGACTCATTATGAGTTTGTTGGCTGGTACCTGGTAGATACTGAATATGAAGGTGAAGTAGACGGCTACAGACCCCTTGGTATGGAGCTTGACAGGGTGATCAATAAGAATGAAACCATCGAAGCTTGGTTTGAAGCTGTTTACCCAACGGCCAACCTGAAGGTGACTTCTTATCCGGAAGCTGAACTGGGAATGTTTACCGCTGTTGCAGAATTTGGTGTCGGCGTTGAAACCCCTGTTTACGAGATCGATCAAGAGTTTGACATTGATCCTGACACAGGTGTGAATACAGTGACTCTCTCAGTTGATTCACATATTGACGGCTGGGTATTTGATGATGCCTGGACTGTTGACGGCGTAACCGTAACTGATACCACCGAACTGGAAGTTGTACTTGAAGAAGGTGACGACGTAGAAGTACAAGCCATCTTTAGCAAGGCAGTTTACAATCTGGCTGTGGACATTGCTGGTTATCGGTTCGCTGGTACTCCTGAAAAAGCAGATCACGAAGAAAATCCTGACGAATTCGAAATTGTGGATCACAGTGGCTCAATCATTGCTCCTGTCGATATTGCTACCGTAACTTA
>PWHO01000204.1 GCA_003555385.1 Bacteroidales bacterium | reverse complement strand
AGCCGGAAGCTTCAGCAAAGCCGGGAACACCTGGATTCCCATACGTGGCTGCAATACCTGCCGCTGCTTCCCGAGGCTGATTTGGTCTGGGACGGACAGGAAAAAGTCGGCGGGCAATAAACGGTGAAAAAAGAGGTGAAAAATGAACAGGCGAAGAATAAAAGACAATGTGTTTCTGCTAGGTGCGGTGGACTGGCGCCGGCGCCTGTTTGATTCCAGCAGAATGCCGGCAATCTCACGATCATGGCTGAACATTCATTTTGTTCACTTTGCCGTGCTGCCGAATCCGAACACCGCGTATGCCATGACTTCATGGCTACCTTTGCTTACGCGGCCATCAGGAGCGTCTTTGCGCTCGGCATCAATCCCATAGGCATAATTGACAAATAATGGCAATGCACCGGCTATCCTCGTGCTGAAACCGAGTGACAGGCTTTTGTAGGTTGTCCGGGGATAATCCGCCTGGCCGACAACTTTGTTATTTTCAGGCATGTAGAGTATATTAAAGCCGGGTTGAATGCGGGAGCCCCACTTGTCGCCAATTGGAATCCCAAACTGCAGTCTTCCCATTATGTATCGGTCGTGCCTGAACTCGGAGTTGTAGTGCCCGGGCATATTTGCATGCTCTGCTGTATAGCTTCCGATTCTCTCGGCGTTATTCCGGTCTACATCCTTGTGATAGGCGCTCCTGATATCGAAAAGCAAGTTGTAGTCATTGGCATAATTATAATAAAGGCCGAGATCTGCGTAAAATTTGTGGGACTGGTCAATGTCGGAATCATAGAGGTCATATGTTCCGTAACTCACTCGGTGCATATACTCATATTTTGTACTGAACCGGGCGCCATGTTTGATGATGCCGAGATTGGATTCCGTCAGGTCCTGATATACGATTTCCGTGCTTCCAACGTGGGCAAAATGATTATCCGGCATGTCGATTTCTGAATCGTTGGGCATGAAATCGTAAAAATAATACGATGGCCGATATTTGAATGATGTTATAATCTTATTTTCTATCATCCGGTAATCGAGAAAAAATATGGCTCCTGCATAATTGCCGTCGATATGCCTATCTTCATCGAGATATCCCTGATCGTAATGACGAAAGCCGCCTTCCACGGAGTGGGACAGGATCGGCTGAATTCCGGTATGATAGATGCCGGAGTCATAACCGGTTTTGCTGGATATGGTCGTCGTGGTCAAGTAGGTATCGTTATACATATTTTGGCCGAAATAGGTTATATAGCTTCCATAGATTACGGGAATTGTAACGCCGTCCCCTTTATCAAAGGGAATGTCGGCGCCAAGAGCACCTTGAAAGGTGAATTCTCTTTTTTCGAGGGCGGAAGCTGATGTGCTTAATGCAAGGATGAATACGGCTGAAAACAAACAGATAGTTTTTTTCATTAAGATGGACTCCTGTTTAAGAAATTTGGAATGGTTCAGCTTGGATGCGCCATAATCTTATGACCGATATCCCCTCCCGCGCCTGGTGCTGCTGTGGAATCACCCGCCAGGAACAACCCCTTCTCCCCTTCGACACCTGATAGAAGGGCCCCCAGCTGCAACCCGCTGCTCCCGCCACCGACGATAATCGTGCCATACATGCTGGATTTCCTTTTCGGGAAATGTTTCAACTTGTTGCGGAGATCCTGCTTCCGCAAAGAATCCCGTTTGCAATCTGTTGAAAATTTTTTGTGTCCGCTCCAGGGTTGCCAAATAGAAAGACGATACGACGATTATCGAAAAGTAAATGCTTTTATTGTAAGGTATGCTATATAAAAACGATAGGGACTAGAACGCATCTCAAAATTGCCTTTCGGCCCAATATCTTTGTTGGCGCCTTGTTTTAAATCCTCAAAATACTCGCGTATGTTTCCGGTTTGAAACAAGACGCCGCCTCGATTTTGAACCGAAATCCTAATTTTGAGATGCGTTCTAAAAATATCAAGAGGCGTCAGATATTTCAAGCATAATCTAAGTTGACTGTAATCTGAGTTGGCCTGTTTTACGAAACCAACCCAAAGCCGTTAACGGGGGATGTACTATGCAGGAAATGACGCTCTGAGCTGAATATGGGTAATAATGGCAAATAGAAGGGGTGATACAGTGCGCCAACCCGCTCTTAGACTGGCCGGCCTTGTTTTCTGGATCGGCATTTGCTACCTGGTCGCCTGGACCGGTGCCCTTGTATCACCGGGTATGGCCCCCGCGGACTGGTATGATGCGCTGAACAAGCCGGCATGGAATCCTCCGGGCTGGGTTTTCGGGCCAGTGTGGACCGCCCTTTACACCATGATGGGCGTTGCTGCCTGGATCGTCTGGGACAGATTCGGGCTGAAGGCAGGCCGGGCCGCGCTTGCCGCTTTTCTGATCCAGCTGGTGCTAAACGGATTATGGTCCAGGATTTTTTTCGGCATGCAGGAGCCGGGGTGGGCGTTTTTTGAGATCCTCCTGCTTTTGGCCGCCATTGTCATAACAACCGTTTTGTTTTTCAGGAAAAACCCAGTGGCCGGGTGGCTGATGGTGCCGTACATTCTATGGGTCGGCTATGCATCGACGTTAAATGGCGCCATCTGGCTTATGAACTGATTTTATCGGACATGAAATGCGTATGCTGGTTTTGTTGACAGGGTATTTTTTGGTTGTTTTTCTTGCCGCGTTGGCTCAAAGGCATATGCTATACTTGCCCAGCTGATGAACATGAAACCGGGGTAGTTTTATTGTGCCCCGGTTTTCCACTATCTAAGGAAATGCCGCCAAAAACATTTTATCCGCCATTTAACACAAGATCTTGGCGTCGATCATATTGATATCATAGCGCAATCTTATGCATCTGCTGAAGTCGTCCGTGCATTAATGGATACCCCCGAAACATACACAGCGCATATATCCAGCATCGTTATGGTCAACCCTGCCGGATTCAATCGCAGCATAAGGTATTTACCGCATTGTTTGCGGTTTTTATTTATTCATATGTTGAGCGAATATGTAAAGACAGCCTGGCTCATTATAGCCTGCAAACGCAAAGGGGCCGCCGAAACAAAACGTTACATAAGAAAGTGGGGCGCTCTCAATTCTTTCTTCATCAAAACACTGCAGAACCCCGCCCGGACTTTCAGGGAAATTGCAGATATTGTCTCGTTTGATATAATGCCCCAGTTGAGGTTTCTTCTGAAAAAGCATGGGGATTTATTTTATTTTGTTTTGAACAAGGACGATACTCTGGTAGCTGTAGAAAAGACGTTGTCATGGTCGCAACGATCTGTGCCGGAAAGCCATATTTTAGTCTTTCCGGGCAACCATCTGGACTCTTTTATTGACGAAAATCAGATTTTGTTGATT
>PWHO01000288.1 GCA_003555385.1 Bacteroidales bacterium | reverse complement strand
TTTTCTTGCCCGTGCCGTCAGCAAGGTTGGGCTGGATGTGAACCTGGCCAATTACCTGTTGCGGCCATTCGGAACCGACCCCAAATATGTGATGCTGGGCATCATGATCATCACGGCGGTTTTTTCCATGTTTATGAGTAATACCGCCACGGCGGCCATGATGATCACCATCCTGATCCCGGTTGTTTCCACATTCAGGAAGAAAAAAGAGAATGTGATTGCTTTCGGGCTCGCATTGGCCTTTTCGGCCAATATTGGCGGGATCGGTACCATTATCGGAACGCCCCCCAATGCCATCGGCATAAGTTTCCTTGAAGGGGATGACGCCATCGGATACGGGCAATGGATGCTTTTTGCCCTCCCTTTTGTGGTTGTCATGCTGGGTTTCCTGTGGCTGCTGCTGTTGCGCCTTTACCCCATCCATAAGGAAGAGGTGGTTGACCTGAAAATGAATGTATCCTTCAGGCATGACTGGGAAGCACTGGTGGTATATGTGACCTTTCCGCTGACCGTTGTGCTGTGGTTGCTTGATTTTGTTCATGGGATGAATGCTTACCTGGTGGCCATGATCCCTGTCGCGGTGTTTTCTGTCACTTCCATCATCGATAAGGATGAATTAAGAAAAATGCGCTGGGACATTCTTTGGCTGATAGCAGGGGGACAGGCACTGGGCATGGCCATTGGCCGGACCGGTCTCTCTGAATCCGTGATCAGTGCCATTCCGCTGGAGAATTATGCTCCCCTTATGGTGATTGCCGTGGCAGCCATCATTCCCCTTATATTGTCCAACTTTATTTCCAATACGGCCACAGCCAACCTGCTGATGCCGGTTATGGTTGCCCTGGGTACATCCATGCCGGCCCTGGTGGAAGTAGGAGGAATCCGTTTCCTGATCCTGATTACCACTTTTGGTTGTTCGCTGGGGATGGCCATGCCCATCAGTACCCCGCCCAATGCCCTGTCGTACGGCCGCCTTGTAGGCTCCAAAGATATGATGAAGGTGGGGGCCATTGTCGGAGTAACCGGTATCATTCTTGCTTTTGGTTACCTGTACCTGCTTACCGCTGTGCTGGAGGTACTGTAAGCTATGCCAGGTGATGGTTACAGGCAGTGTGATATGCGGGAGTATTTAGTTTGTTTCATTACCTTTGCTCCGCCAAATGATGTTGATATAAATTTAACTGATCATGAAGAAAGCATATGTATTTCCCGGACAGGGGGCACAGTTTGTGGGCATGGGCAAGGACTTGTACGACAGTTCTTCCGAAGCCAGAGAGATGTTTGAAAAAGCCAACGAGGTGCTGGGTTTCCGGATTACTGACCTGATGTTTTCAGGAACAGATGAAGATCTGAGGCAGACAAAGGTTACACAACCCGCCATTTTTCTGCATTCTGTGATCCTCGCCCATACCATGGGGGAAGATTTTCAGCCTGACATGGTGGCCGGTCATTCCCTGGGTGAATTCTCCGCCCTGGTTGCCGCAAATGCTCTGACTTTTGAGGAGGGGTTGGTACTGGTGTCCAAAAGGGCCCGGGCCATGCAGAAGGCCTGTGAAACAGAACCATCAACTATGGCCGCCATTATCGGCATGGACGATGAAGCGGTGGAAGGTATTTGTGAAGGCATCTCCGAGGTGGTGGTGCCGGCCAACTATAACAGTCCCGGACAGGTGGTCATTTCCGGGAGTCATAAAGGGATTGAGGTTGCCTGCGAAAAGCTTAAGGGAGCCGGTGCCAAAAGAGCCCTCCCACTGAAGGTAGGCGGAGCTTTCCATTCACCACTTATGGAACCTGCCAGGCTTGAGCTGGCCGAGGCCATCAACCAGGCCGCGGTGAACTCCCCTGTTTGCCCCATTTACCAGAACGTGGATGCAAAACCAGTGACCGATCCGGAAATCATCCGGAAAAACCTGATCGATCAGCTTACCTCGCCGGTTCGCTGGACGCAGATTTCCAAAAATATGATCGCTGATGGAGCCACCACTTTTGTGGAAGTAGGACCCGGCAAGGTACTGCAAGGACTGGTCAAAAAAGTCAACAAAGAAGTAGAAGCATACAGTGCATAGCATAACAGGCCCGGGAACAAAACATTCCGGGCCTTTGTTTTATTCGAGTTCCGGACCTTTGTTTTATATGATCTGAAAAGCCATGGCAACTCTCATCCTCTTTGTTGTTGGTTTTGTGCTGCTGGTTTATGGCGCCAACTGGCTGGTAGACGGGGCCGCTTCCATCGCCAGGAAGCACCGGATTTCCCATGTGGTGATCGGAATGACCATCGTTGCCCTGGGGACTTCCGCACCCGAACTGGTGGTCAACCTCGTGGCAAGCTTCAAGGGGACTGCCGATGTGGCCCTGGGCAACGTGCTGGGCAGCAATGTTTCCAACCTGTTTCTAATCCTTGGACTCTCTGCCATTATTTTTCCGGTGGCGGTCAATAAAAATACCCTTTGGAAAGAGGTTCCGTTTGCATTACTGGGCGCAGTGTTAGTGGGGGTGCTGGCCAATGACTTGTTATTTGACGGGATCAGCCGCTCCATGATTTATCGTAGCGACGGCATTGTCCTGGTGCTGTTTTTCCTCCTTTTTATGTATTACGCCTTTGGGATTGCCCGGGCCAGGAGTAGTGATCCGGAGGTTCCGATCAGAGAATATCCGCTGTGGAGGGCCACACTGATGGTGCTGGGCGGTATATTAGCCCTGATAGCCGGTGGACGATGGATTGTGGATGGGGCGGTGGAGATCGCCTCCATGCTGGGAATGAGTGAGGCGTTAATCAGCCTGACCATCGTCGCCCTGGGAACTTCCCTGCCCGAACTGGCTGCCTGCGTGGCCGCCGCCATGAAACGCAATGCGGGCATCGTGATCGGGAATGTGCTGGGATCCAATATTTTTAATGTCTTTTTTGTGCTGGGGACAAGCGCAGCGATCAAACCCCTGCCGTTTAACAAAGCCCTTAACTTTGATATCCTGGTGGGTATAGGTGCTTCCTTATTACTGTGGGTCTTGCTGATATCCTCGGGTGAACGGATCGTCCGGCGGTGGCATGGGGTGCTTTTCGTCGTTTTGTATGCGGTCTATATTACCGCCCTGGTGATAAGGGGGTGAGTAACGTGGGACCCCTCCGTGGTCCGGGCCGGCGTCCTATACCAGCGCCCAAATCGAAGCCCAATGCCGGCGTCCATGCCGGTGCTAAGCCCGGGGCGCGGGGTGCGGTTCAAGCCAGGGTCAGCTTTCGTATTGTTTGCGGTAGTACTCCTGGTAGGCCCCTGAGGTTACCTGTCGCAGCCATTCTTCGTTGGCCAGGTACCATTCAACGGTCTTTTCCAGCCCTTCCTCAAAAGTTACC
>PWHO01000071.1 GCA_003555385.1 Bacteroidales bacterium | reverse complement strand
TGTCCGTTTTTCGTGGCCATTCTTTCTCTGTAACCGTGCTTGTTCTTTCTTTTCCTGACCGAAGGTTGAAATGTCCTTTTCATTACTAAACGTTTTATGCTGTGAGTATTCTGTATCTGTTCTTTGAGGCACTGTGGCCTGAGTTTTCAGGACGGCAAAGTTATAAAAAAAAATTGGTTCACAAGCAACAGAAGAAAAAACTTTTCCCCGGATTATTCCAGTGCCATTTCTTTGGTTCTCTTGAGTTCTCCATCCACATAGAACTCTATGGTGTATGTACCAGTGCTTAGTCTGTCTTCGTGGACCAGGGTAAACTGCACTTCCACGGGATGATGGTCATAATTTATTTCCTGCATCTTGGTGAAAGACATTTCTTCACCCGTTTCGGTTGCGGTGAATTCCTCGGCGGAAGCGTACATGAGGTTTCCTGCGGGGTTGAGCATCCGCATATAAATTACCTTGGGGCCGGCTTCGGTGAAGATGGTGCCGCCTGTCTCAAAACTGATGAATGTGTGGTCTACCCTGTTAGCCCTGGAAACATTATAGCGGTCTGAAAACAGCCAGCGGTCCCACATCGTCAGTACATTGATGCTGTATATGTTCATGGTTTCCGCTTCTTCTGCCCGGCCCTGGAGGCGTTGATGAGCCTCGGCAAGGGTCTCCATTTCGTCCTGCAGCTGAGCCAGCTGATCACGGAGTGCTTCTTTCTCACCCTCAAGACCTTCATTGGCCGCGGCCAGCTGATGGTTCAATTCGCGCTGCTCCTCCAGCTCTTCTGCTGTGGCGCTGACACGCCTGCTGAGAGTGGCGATCCGGGCATTCCTGGCAGATACAATGGAATCATGCGCATGCTCGATTTCTTCAATCAGGGCGTCTTTTTCCTCAATGATCCCGTCTTTGACGGCATTGGCCTCTTCCAGCACTTCGTTTTCAACTTCCAGGCTTTCCTTTAACTCAGTAAGCGCAACCTTTTCGTCGGACAACCGGCTGGATCTGTTCATATAGATGATGTTTCCGATGATCGACAACACCAGAACAACGACTACGACGATCAGTACCGTTTTCAGCGTGTTCATTTGATTATCGTTTCTTTGTTCTCTTTCGGTATTCATAGTTTATGGGTTTTGAGTGAGTCTGCAATTTACAAAATTCCGCACACAAATACAAATCAGCGAGTTAGGTGAAATCATTTACCTTTTGCTGCTTGCTATTTGGGTGCCTGCCTGAGTGTTTCTACGAGAAAATTCCAGAAACGTTTCACTGTTTCAATGTTTACTTTCTCGTCTGGTGAGTGCGGATTGCGAATGGTCGGCCCGAATGATATCATATCCAGGTTGGGGTAAAGGCCACCCAGTAATCCACATTCCAGTCCGGCGTGAATTACTTTTTGCTCAGGTGTTTTACCATAAAGTGAGTGATATACCTCTTTCATGGTGTTCAGGATGGGCGATTTTACATTTGGTTTCCATCCGGGATACTCTCCTTTTTGCTCAACCTGAGCACCTGCCATCTCGAAAACGCTACGCATCATGTTGCAAAGGTCATGTTTGGCTGAATCCACAGAACTCCTTTGCAGTGTGGCGGCTTCAACCACCCCGTCTTTCGATTTCAGTACGGCAAGGTTGGTACTGGTTTCGACCACATCGGGCATTTCCGCAATAAACCGGATGGCTCCGTTGGGGCAGGCATACACCGCATTGAAAATGTCAGTGGCGGTTTGTGCCTGCATAACTTTACCAGGCATTTCAGCGGAATCAACTTTTAATGATACGTCCGGATCCACGCTGCTCAATTCGTTCAGAATGTTCTTATGCAGTGAATCAGCAAGCTGTATAAACTTTTCTTTATTTTCTTCAGGAATGGTGATCAATGCTTCGGCTTCCCTGGGGATCGCATTCCTCAGGCTGCCACCGTCAACAGAAGCCAGTCTCAGCCCCAGTTCACGGTTTGCTTTCCACAAAAGACGGTTGAGCAGTTTGATTGCGTTACCTCTTCCCTGGCTGATGTCCAGACCTGAATGTCCGCCGCGCAATCCTTTGACTTCTGCCTTGAACGCCACATGACCGGCCGGAATGGGTTCTTCAGCGTAATCAAAAAAAGCGTTGGTATCAATACCGCCGGCACAACCGATATAAAGCTCTCCTTCATCTTCGGAGTCCAGGTTCAGAAGAATATCTCCTTTCAGCAGGTCTGGTTTCAGTGCAAACGCACCGGTCATTCCGGTTTCTTCATCCACGGTCAGCAAAACTTCCAGGGGGCCGTGCTTCAGCTCTTTGCTTTCCAGTGCGGCCAGGGCGGCAGCCACACCAATTCCGTTATCGGCTCCGAGGGTGGTGCCTTTCGCCTTCACCCATTCTCCGTCGATGTATGCGGTTATGGGATCTTTCTCAAAATCGTGGGTGGTGTCGTTGTTTTTCTGAGGCACCATGTCGAGGTGTGCCTGCAGGCTGATCATTTTACGGTCTTCCATGCCGGGTGTGGCAGGCTTGCGAATGACCACATTGCCCACATGATCGACAATGGTCTCAAGTCCCAGATTTTCTCCTGCTCCCTTTACATAATCAATGATGGCGGCCTCCTTCTTGGAAGGATGCGGAATTCCGCAAATGGCTTCAAAATACTTCCACAAAAGGCTGGGCTCCAGCTTACTCAGTACTTTGCTCATGTCTTTCTGTTGTATTATAATTGGTTAAAACAGTTTGATTGTGAGCAAATATACTGTTTTTTTCAGGTCTTGATGATCTGATTGGTATGGTCTTTCGTCTTCACCTTACCAATAATCTCTTCGATTTTTCCTTCTTCGTCAATCACAAAAGTGGTACGGACGATGCCCAGGAATTCTTTGCCCATGAATTTTTTCGGGGCCCAGACGTCATAGGCTTTGATGATCTCTTTTTCCGTGTCGGCGATCAATGGAAATGGCAATTCATGCTTTTCGATGAATTTCTTGTGTGATTTTTCGCTGTCGGCACTAACTCCGACCACTTTATAGCCGTTCTTAAGCAGGGAATCATAATTGTCGCGCAAATTGCAGGCCTGTGAAGTACATCCCGGCGTGCTGTCTTTCGGGTAAAAGTACAGCACCAGTTTATGGCCTTTGAAGTCATCCCGGGAAACGGGATTTCCGTCCTGATCAATCCCCTTGAAATCAGGAGCCTTTTCACCTTCTTTAAGTTTTGTCATAATCGATTTATTTCAGATGTAAATGGTTAAAATCTTATGTATTGCAGAAACATTCATCCAGCTTTTTTGTTCAGCTTTCCTTGTCCTTTTTTCTGTCGAAATACTTGCAGGCAGGGGTCAAAGGGCATTGTTCGCATTTTGGTTTCCTTGCCTGGCAAATATAGCGTCCATGCAAAATGAGCCAGTGGTGGGCAATGGCGACCAGGTTTTCAGGGATGTATTTCAGCAATTGTTTTTCGGCTTCCAGTGGAGTTTTGGCTCTTGTCGTCAGGCCGATGCGGTCAGCCACACGGAATACATGGGTGTCGACGGCCAGTGCCGGCTTCCGGTATACCACCGAAGCGATGACATTGGCTGTTTTTCTGCCCACTCCCGGGAGTTTCACCAGCTCATTAACCTCATCCGGAACTACTTCCTTAAATTCAGTGGTGAGCATTTTTGCCATACCGATCAGGTGTTTACTTTTGTTGTTGGGATAGGAACAGCTGCGAATCAGAATGTAGACCTCCTCATGAGATGCTTCGGCCAGTGAGGCGGCTTCCGGGAATCGCTGAAAAAATGCGGGGGTGATCTGGTTCACCCGCTTGTCGGTACATTGTGCAGATAAAATTACCGCCACCAGTAACTGGTAAGGGTCTGCATAGTGCAATTCCGTTTCGGCTACCGGCTGGTGGGTGGAAAAATAATCAAGGACAAAATCAAACCGTTCTTTTTTGGTCATTCGCCTGGTTTTTTATAAAAGGCCAAATTTATAAATATTTATGACAGCATAATCCAAAAGGCCCGGGCCTCAACACCATAGCCTGCACAATTTTTCGTACTTTAGCCCCGGATATTTCACATCCTTATTTTCGATATAAAAACTTTGAAAAACTCATAATTTATGATCACCGAACAGTTAATCAATCCGAAAAGCATCGTAGTAATCGGGGGGTCTAATGATGTGACCAAGCCCGGGGGAAAGGTCCTGAAAAACCTGATCGATGGCAATTTTGCCGGTGATCTTTATGTGACAAACCTTAAAGAAAGTAAAGTTCAGGGAATCAGGAGTTACAGTGATGTGGCTGACCTGCCGGAAGTGGACCTGGCCATTATTGCCATTGCCGCGCGCTTTGTCCCGGACACTGCAGAAGTGCTTGCGAGTCAGAAAAACACCCGTGCTTTTATTGTGTTATCGGCAGGCTTTGGAGAGGAAAGTGAAGAGGGAGCAGTCCTTGAGAAAAAATTGGTTGGTATTGTCAACGGTGTGAACGGAACCCTTATCGGACCAAACTGCACCGGGGTATTGACCCCGAATCATCACAGTGTATTTACTTACCCGATTCCCAAGCTGGATCCCTATGGATGTGATTTTGTTTCAGGGTCCGGAGCCACGGCCTGCTTTATTATGGAGGCCGGTATTCCGAAAGGACTTTCATTTGCCAATGTGTTTTCGGTTGGGAACAGCGCCCAGATGGGCGTGGAAGAGGTGGTGAAATACTGGGATGAATCTTTTGATCCGGCCCGTAGTTCCCGAATCAAACTATTATACATCGAAGACATTTCAAAGCCTCAGATGCTGTTACATCACGCCGCCTCCCTGATCAGGAAAGGCTGCAGGATTGCGGCAATAAAAGCGGGAAGTTCTGAGGCTGGCAGCAGGGCGGCTTCCTCACATACGGGGGCGCTGGCAAGCCCGGATGAGGCGGTGGAAGCTTTGTTCCGGCGTGCCGGGATTGTTCGTTGTTATGGTCGGGAGGACCTGATCTCGGTGGCATCGGTATTCATGTGCCCGCAACTGAAAGGCAAAAGACTGGCTATTGTGACCCATGCCGGCGGACCTGCGGTGATGCTCACTGACGCATTGTCGGAGGGGGGGCTTGAAGTTCCCTCGCTTGATTCCCCGGCCAGCCAGGAGTTGCTCACTCATCTGCATCCGGGTTCTTCGGTTTCCAACCCCATTGACTTTCTGGCAACAGGAACGGCAGAGCAACTGGGAATAATCCTTGACTATGCCGATAAGCACTTCACAGACATTGACGGTACGGTGGTCATTTTTGGAACCCCGGGGCTTTTTCCCGTATTCAACGTCTATGATGTGCTGGATCAGAAGATCAGAAGTTGCAAGAAACCCATTTTTCCTGTATTGCCCAGTACACTTACTGCGAAGGAGGAGGTGGATGCCTTTATTGCCAAAGGTCATGTGAACTTCCCGGATGAAGTGACGCTTGGCCGGGCATTGGGCCGTGTTTACAATACTCCGCCACCCTCTAATGTTACCTCTGCTGAAGCAAAGGCAGACAGGGGAAAAATTCGTCGGTTGATCGATCAGGCTCCTGAAGGCGATGCCTACCTCTCACCCCGACAGGTTCAGGATATGTTGGATGCAGCCGGTATTTTCAGGGCTGCAGAAGTGATTGTTGAAACAGCTGAAAAAGCAGTCAGGGCTGCAGGCCGGCTTGGGTACCCCCTGGTGATGAAAGTGGTTGGTCCTGTGCACAAATCCGATGTAGGAGGTGTAACACTGAACATTAAGGATGAAGAATCGGTGGTCAGGGAATTTGACCGGATGATGCAGATCACGGATGCCACAGGTGTGCTGCTTCAGCCGATGCTTTCAGGTACCGAACTATTTGCCGGTGTGAAACTGGAAGAAAACTACGGACATATGGTATTATGCGGCATGGGAGGCATTTTTATTGAAGTGCTGAAAGATGTGGCAACCCGCCTGGCCCCCCTGAATATTGACGGAGCCCTTGAAATGATCGACAGCCTGAAAAGCCGTGAGATCCTCGAAGGTGTGCGCGGTCAGGAAGGGGTAGATATTGAAGGATTTGCCGAAGTGCTGGTGCGTTTGTCAGCCCTGGTGGAGGCGGCCCCTGAAATTTATGAAATGGACCTGAATCCCATGCTGGGGAACGCGGAACGTGTGGTAGCCGTGGATGCGCGGATACGGATTGTCAAGTAAATGAACCTTTGTTAATTCGTTGTTTTCTTAGCCGCCTTCTTTTGTCAGCACTTCGTTGATCAGGTGCACAGCCTCAAGCAGTTCGGTTTCATTCTGGATTCGAAGGCTGTGTTGCCTTAGTAACTGCCTGATATTTCTTTCGTTACCCGGAAAAGCATTCTGAAGGTTGCGCCTGTTCAGCCTGCTTATCCTGGTGACTTCCCCTTCGGCGTTGATCACATAATATTCCGGTCTGGGTTCCAGAACCGGGACTGAAACCATGGTACCTTCGTAAGATTCAATTACCCTGTCGGTTTGCTCAATGTTCCTCCGGGCAAGCAATCTGACGTCCTCATCAAAAAGGCTCTCTGCCAATATTGTTTCAATGGATCCGGGAACCTGAAATCGGACAAACCTGGCCGTTTTTGCAGGGTGATCCAGGCTGAATTCTTTAATAAGCTGGTCATCCAGGCGGATATGACTATGGGTTTTTGGGTGCCTCCAAACAACGGTGTTGTGATACCCGTTGTAACGAAGAGAAGCGACCTCTACACTTTCACCGGATTGAAGAAGCACCCTGGCGGGCAACCAATCCTGGTAGAGATACTGGCTTCCTTTGGTGGGAACATTGTAATTCACCACTTCTCCGGAAAGTCTCGGGGAAAAGGCATTGTTGTTACTGTCCCTGATTGTTTGTGAAAAAGCATCTTTAATGGGGGCCAGGGATGCAAAAGCAATGAGTATGGAAAAGGCCAATCTGGTCATTTCAGCGTGCATATTTATTGTACTTCAATGATTTGTTGTTGAAAAACAGGTTCTCCCCGCTCTGAAATTCCTTGCAGGGTAACGACGAAACGCCCGTTAAGATCACTGGTATAGAAAGGCAGGCTGACTGTCTGCCCGCCCCCGATCCGGATGTCAGGTTCCCATAACAACACCTGCCTGGCGTCGGGCTTTTCAGGTTTTTTTTCTGTTGTTTTCTCATGTACGGGTGGGTTGAATCGTAGTTGAATCGCAGGATTATCCGTTGTTGTGGCAACGTAATCATCCTCAAGTGCGGCAAAATGAGTGGCCGGATCTTTGGTGAAAATACTGATGATACCCGGGAAATACATATCTCCGTGTTGCCAGCGGAAATCATGGGTTTCTATTTTCAGCAGGTCTTCCGAGCCCAGCTCAAGGTAGGGTAGTATATTGTCGGTAATTACACCGTCAACAAAAAATACCGGTGTGTCACCCATGCGCTGCCTCAGGGTGGCATCTGTCATAATATGGGTTGCCTCATCGCCTCTTCCCCTTATCCGCCATGATGGGATGAGCTCGAAGGCAATTTCATAGACATCATCCAGGGCAACATATTTATCCGGGTAAAATGCGTCATTGGCTTTTGCATAAAGCAGGGGAGGAAAGACGTTTGCCCGCGGTTTTTCCAGCATGTCATGGTCGCTGAGTCTGTATGCTTTTTGTATACTGACCAAATCCTGGCCTGAGATCAGTAAGTCTCTTTGTTCCGGGTACAGGGTGCCCGGTGGGGATGTAAAAGGAAAATCAACCTCAGCTTTATCAAAAAGATGAATGGTTTTGCCTGATCTCTCTTCTTTCGGAACAAGGGAGAAAAACAAGCGACTGTCGTCATAATAAGGGTCCAGTAAAAAATGGAATAATCCGCCCGAACAGGCATCTGCATATTTGAGGTTTACAAGGGTATCTTGTTTGCTCAGTGTAATCCTGCTCCCCTCAGCAGGTTGTCCGCTTTCATCGGTCACTTGCCCGCTGACGACCATTCCTTTGGTTTCCATAAAAAAGGGAAAGGGCTGGTTTGCCGGGTCATGTTCATCAAAATATTCTTCTATGCCCGATAGATACCCGGCAAAGGTTTGGTTGTGTCCCAGGTGTGAATCCTCAGGGGTGATGGATACGGCGAGCTGTCCCTGATGGTCGGCCGGCAGTTCCGCCTCAATAGTTACGTATCCTTTTCTTCGTTGACCGAACAGGGTGTCACTGAGATTCAGCCGGAAAGGAGTACCCGGGGGTGTTGTCTTATGTTTATGATTCATCTCCCGGGAGGAGTTTGGGGTGGCTGTCGCATCGTTTTCAGGAATGTTTAATTCCTCGTCAAAACGATTCGCTATAAAAATATGCTTACGGAAGAAAGTACCTGCATCCTGGTTACGCATCCAGTTTGTGAAACCAAGAAGTTCATAATAGCCTGTAGACAGCGTATCTTCAAGGTAAAAACCTCCGTGTGCTGATCCGTTGTCGAGCAGAACCCGCTGATAGTCCACCATTTCATTGTTGCTTCGCAGGACCAGGTACGCATACCGGCTCATTTCTCCTTCACTTCTTCTGACCCCTCCGTTGCCTTTGAAAAGAGAGAGGCTGAACAGCAGTTGTTCTCCCGCAACAAACAGATCCCTGTCGGTATGTATAAACAATCCTTCAGGAACTGTATGGTCTTTCGGGACAATTTGCCCGCTTACCCTGTATGGCAAGTTTAAAAACAAACAGGTTACGGCAACTAAAAAAACTAAAGCTTTCGGGGTTTGCATAATTATAGAAAATTGATCAGGGTACGCTTAATACTATTTTCCAATCCAAAATGGTGGTTTTTCTTCAAGCAGGCATCCCTGGTCAGAGATATTCTCCACCTCCATCCAGGGAAGTATATCGGCAGATCCTTCCCGGTAATTCATGATGACGCGGAACCCTCTTTTGGATACCGAAGAGGCTTCAAACAGTCCGAATGCCTGGTTGTCCGGATCGCTTACACACTCAATATTGCTGGGTAGCTGGGCAGCAATGGGGTCAAAAATATGTCCCTCATCACTCAGCTGGTTGTATTTTTCCCGGTAAAAAAGATGGCTTTCAGGGTTCAGGGCGAACAATTCCATGACAACAACCCTGGGGGTCGCATACCTCCTTGACGGGAAATTGTAATATTGCATATATTCCGGCTGACGGGGAATGAAGGCGGTGCGGATGCGGTTGGATTCCGGCCTGGAAATATCACGCCCTACCAGGTTGGTAACATCCCTGTATTCCCAGCAATATTCTATAGCCGGAGGATTGATCGGACCAAGGTCAACGGATGCTGTATACTGGAGGAGCAGCCTGGTATTAAAACGAAAGAGAGAAGGTTTGCCTTTTTCTGTCTCCGTTTCAACGTAGACGTGTTTTCCAATAAATTCCCGTTGATATAACCGGTCTGATACACCCGATTCAAAATACTGAAAGTCGCTGCCGACTTCTGCTTCCACGTTGCTTAGTCTTACCGGTGGCTTGACTTTCTGGGGAGATGAGCGGTATTCTTCCCCGTTTGATAACATGATATGGAGCGTATAACTTTTCCCCACCTCAGCACTGAATCCTTGCGGGGTCAGGTACTGACCGTTCCAGTGTTCATGCAGTGGTGTTTCCCGGCCATCGGAGTCAGAGATTACCACGGTTGCTCTGTTTGCAGGCCTGCGGTGCCGGGCCTCGCCATACTTACCCGTATAGCTGAGATATACAGCGTGGGGCCCGGACTGGTCTGTGATCACGCCTTCCACCACGAGGTGCTCCCTGGTAACTTCCAGTTCGGGCTCATAGATTTCCTGGCATCCTGCCAGCCCGGACAAGATAAGCAGGACAGCAAATCTGAAGGGTTGTATGTGGTAATGCATGCGCATGAAATATGGGATTTACAATAATTTTGCTGATCAAAATGAAAAGTTATATGTGACGGTGGGCAGTGGTCTGCCCAGTATGTATAACTGATACAGGTTGAACGAATCGATGGGATCGAGCCTGCCGTGTGTTCTTTTGTAAAAGACAGAATAAGGGTTTTGCCTTCCGTAAAGATTCATTACCGATATGGTCCAGCTTCCTCCCCGTCCTTCTATCCCAAGGTTTTTGCCAATATGGAGGGATACATCCAGGCGGTGAAAATCAGGAAGGCGGTATTTGTTCCTGTCTGAAAAATGAACCATTACATCACTGCCGTGCCAGAATATATGTTCGGGAAGGGTAATGGGGCGGCCTGTGCTGTAGGAGAAGGTGGCTGAAAGCCTGATCCTTCTGGTTAATTCATAGGCGGCATTGACCACCAGGTTGTGCGGCCGGTCGTAGTCGGAAGGGAAGTAGGCGTTCCTGTTGATCTGATCTTCCGGGTTGCCCTGCATGGTTCTTCGCCGGGAGGAAGAATAGGTATAACTCGTCCATCCCGTAAGGGCACCGGTGTGTTTGCGAATGTACAGCTCGGCCCCGTAGCTGTAGCCTTTGGCCGGTAATACATCAGTCTCGAGGAATTCATTCATGACCACTTCGGCACCGCTCCGGTATTCAATGACGTCATCCAGATTTTTGTAATAAACTTCCAGTGAGGTTTCCAGGGGGTTGTCCATAAAATTATGAAAATAACCCAGCGCAAACTGGTCGCTTTTCAATGGGCTGATGTGGCTGTCGCTGAGTTTCCAGATGTCAGCAGGGGCCATTACGGAGGTGTTGGAAATAAGGTTGATGTACTGGTAATTACGGTTGTAGCTGAGTTTCCAGGAACTGTAGTCTTTATTGCTGTACCTGAAGCCGATGCGGGGCTCGAATCCTCCGTAATCTGCGATCACATCACCGCTTCCATAATGCAATGTGTCGGTAATGTTTTCCAACCGCCTGGGGGCATCATCCCGGTATTCGTAAACGGTACCGGGGCCCTGACGGAAATAATGGGTGTAGCGTGCGCCCAGTTCCAGGCTGATCTGGTCTGAAATCCTGAACTCGTCACCTAAAAACCCCGAAACTTCCATTCCTTTCTCTTTTTCCATCAGGTTCGGGCTTACATCGGAATCATCCCCATAAGGCAATAGTTCGCCTGGTTCAATCTCGTAACGCACTGCCTGGATGCCTCCTTCAATGCTGTGATTGTTTCCGGGGATGAATGACATCACATATTTGGCTGTCTGGTAATTGATGCCTGAGTTCATCCTGTAATCAAGGTGTGACCGGATCTCGCTTTCCTCAAAGATCCTGTACCGGTAATCACTGAAACCAACAATGAGTGAGGAAGAAAGACTGCTGCTGAAAGAAGTGTTCAGCCTCGCGGAGGCCAGCAGGTTATTGTATTCGTGGGTGGTTTCCTTTCCGAAACCGAAACGGTCGAAACTCTGGTACCCGAAAAGTGTCAGGCGGTTATTCTGGTTCAGGGCGATGTTCAGTGTTCCTGTAACATCATGGAATCGGGCGGTACTGTTCATCAGGTCCTCGTCGTTGGTATAATCAAGCAAAAAGTCAGAGTAAGATGTCCTGCCACCGATATAAATACTTGCCCTGTCTTCAATGATGGGGGTTTCAAGCAGTAACCGGCTGTTGAGCAGACCGATCCCGCCATGTATGTTGGTTCCTTCGGTATCAAGGCTGTTGTTGAGCCGGATGTCCATTACCGATGATGCCCTTTCGCCGTAACGTGGAGGAATGCCTGCCTTGATCAGGGTAACATCCGATATCAGATCTGCATTGACAACGGAGATCAATCCAAGTAAGTGAGATGAGTTGAAAAGCGGAACATTCTCAATCAGGATGAGATTCTGGTCTGCATCGCCTCCCCGGACGTTGAAGCCCGTGCCGAATTCCCCGACTGACTGTACACCGGGCAGTAGTGTAATGCTGCGCACAATGTCTCTTTCCCCGAAAGTGCCCTGCAATCCTTCTATGGTTTGACTGTCCATGGTGATCACACTCATTTGGGTCCGCTCAATATTTTCCCTGGCACTGCGGGCAGTGACTGTCACCTCATCAAGCTGTACACTGCTCTCAAATAGCTGAAGCCGCGCTTCTCCATCACTGTAGAGCCTGATCTCCTGGTGGCTGGATTCATAACCGACGTAGGAGATGCGCAGTCTATGGGTTCCTGTCGGAAGCTCTATTTCAAATCTGCCTTCCAGATCGGTAGATGCGCCCGCTTCAGAAACCGGGTCATAAACAACGGCCCCGATAAGCCCTTCTCCCGTGCTGCCGCAAACGATTTTTCCGGAGAGCGTGGCCCTGTTATGACGGCCGTATTCTTCGGGTGCCCCAATGATCAGCTGGTCATCATCCTCTCTGGCGAGCCTTTGTTCAGCAACCCTTCCCGACGGAAGAAATACAATATGGTCTCCCAGAAATACATGACTGAGGTCAACGGCCTGGCCGATGGCTGACAACGCCCTGTCAAGGGAGAGCTCAAGGATCGTGACATTCACATATTCTCCCTCAATCCATTGCGGGAGATAAAAAATGAATGTTTCGTGTTTTTCCTGCAAGTGGCTGATCGCTTCTTTTGCAGGTATTTTTTCTTTAGGGATGTCAACGGGAGCGGGTAGATTTTCTACTGTTGCGGGATGTGAAAAAAAAGAAATGTGGCTTGCCCACAAAAAAGTGAGAAGTAACAGTTTATTCATGGTTGCATTCGAATTAATCCCGGGTTAAACAAATGAAAATTGCAGATACACTGTACCTGAGTTATTGCACCCGTGGGGGTAAATTTACAACAAATACTGCTGGAGGATTAATAAAATTTTGGCCTTTTCTCCCGGCATGTGTTTGACATCGCTGAAGTGTTTATATTTTTTGATGAAGTCATGATGCCGGGCGGGTTTTCGGAACTATGGCATTATGGATAACCTTTTTGTATGCTTCCATGAGTGCTTTTCCCGGCTTTGTTGTTATTTTTGCGCCCAGGAACCATACTATTGCGCCACTTGTTAAACAATTTTCCCGGAATCTTTTACAAAAAATAATGTATCAAACATGAAAATTAAGGACCTATACTTTTTGCTGGGAGTGCTGGTACTTTTCTCCCCTTTCATTTTTATTGAACGGGTTACCGCTTTTTATATGCAGGCAAACATTCAGTTTCCCATGTTGATGGCTTTTCTGAAATTTGCGATCCTCGCTCCAATCGGAGAAGTCATCGGGTTGCGGATCAAAACTGGTCACTACAATCGGCAGGGCTTTGGTTTGCTGCCCAGGGCTGTCGTATGGGGCCTGATCGGACTGACCATTCAGGCAGCTTTTTTGATATTTTCGACGGGAGCTCCTGTGTTTTTAGCGTTTCTTGGTATGCCTGATGCTCCAGGGATGCTGATATCTGACGGGTTTTCTCCGGAAAAATTACTGGTGGCATTTTCAGTGAGTGTGTTCATGAACCTTTTTTATGCCCCGGTTATGATGACTTTCCATAAAATTACTGATACCCATATTGAGCGAAATGGAGGATCTTTAAAAGCACTTTTGCGAAAACTGCCCATGGGGGAGATCATGCAGGGAATCAATTGGCGGGTTCAGTGGGATTTTGTGTTTAAGAAAACCATTCCTTTTTTCTGGATACCTGCCCATACCATAACTTTTTTACTCCCTCCTGAACACCGGGTATTGTTTGCGGCCCTTTTGGGAATCATGCTTGGGGTCTTGCTGGCGGTAGCGGCTGTTTTGGGACGTAAAGCTGTTGCAGGGTGATTGTGATGCGGTTGCTTCAGATATGATGCGGGCCGTTTGCAGAACTGCGCCTGTTTTCGTATATTTACCGTATACACAGAAAGAGTCTAACAGGAGTAAAACAAAGACTATGGAAGATAAACTGGTCACCCTCGCAACAGATCATTATACCGCTGCAGAAATTTTGAAAGCACGACTCGAAGCTGCTGGCATTGAGTGTTACCTGAGCAATGTTCACCTCATCAGCGGAGCCGGATCTGACGGTGTAAAGATCCGGATCAAGGAAGAAGATGTGGAGAAAGCTCTGCGGCTGATGAATGATTGGAAGTTTGAACAGGAACAGGCCGAGCGAAAAAATCCCAGGGCGATCAGAAGAATACTTGTTCCGGTTGATTTTTCCGAATATTCGCGCAATGCCTGCCGGTATGCATTGAACCTGGCGCAGAAACTAAAAGCGGATATTAAAATTCTCCATGTATATTATGCCCCGATCGTAGACCTTGTCCCCATTACGGATGCCTACAGTATACAGGTGGATATGGACATTAACCTGAGGGAGATTGAAAGCAATGCCAGGAAAAGCCTGATGAAATTTGTCAATGACATCAGGAAAGAGGCAGCCGACAGGAAAATGGATCAGGTAAAAGTCGGGTATTCGCTGCGGGAAGGTATTACCGAGGACGAGATTGCGCGGATGGCAAAGGATTATAAGCCCGGTATTATTGTGTTGGGTACAAAGGGGAAGGGAGAAAAGCAGAGCGATATTATAGGAAGTGTGGTATACCGGGTGCTGGACCGGACAAAAGTTCCCGTGCTGGCTATTCCTGAGAAATCTACCTATGAAGCTTCCAGGGAAGTGAAGAATATTGCTTATGCCACCGAGTTTGATGATTCGGATTTTGTGGCCATACGCAGGCTGTTATCCCTGTTGTCTGCCTTTAAGGTAAAGGTACACTGCATCCACTTCTCAAAAGATGCGGAAAAAACCTGGGATGAGGTAAAAATGCAAAACATGAAAGATTATTTCAGAAAGGTGCACCGGAACATCGAAGTTCGCTGTCATTTGCTTGAAGGGGATGACAACCTGAAGGAGGTGGCTGCTTTTG
>PWHO01000330.1 GCA_003555385.1 Bacteroidales bacterium | reverse complement strand
GGGCCGGTGTGCTTGATGCAGATGCATTCATGGCTTTCAAAGAAACTGGCGATCTGTATGACCAGGAGCTGGCTGAGCGTTTCCGCAAGTATATCCTTGCAGAAAATGCACTTCGTGATGGCATGGATGCTTATGTGATGTTCCGGGGCCAGGAGCCTACCATTGAACCCTTTTTGATTCAAAAAGGACTTCAATAGCCAATGGTTCTAAATTGCCCGGCAATAATGCAATTGCCGGAACAAAAAAAGGAGCGTCTTTTTCAGGCGCTCCTTTTTTTTCTACCTTTACGGGATCAATACAATATCTAAGTGTTATGGCTTTTGATACCATTATAGAGCTGCAGGATGTATCTGTTTTTCAGAAAGACATCCTGGTACTTTCCAATGTGTCGTTGCAGATTGAACGGGGCCAGTTTTGTTACCTGATCGGCCGGACCGGGTCAGGGAAAAGCAGCCTGCTGAAAATGCTGTACGCTGACCTGCCCATGGTAGATGGTTTCGGCAGGGTAGCGGGTGTTGAACTGCAAAATATCAAAGACAAAGAGATCCCCTATTTGCGCCGGAAGATCGGTATTGTGTTCCAGGATTTTCAGTTGCTGACCGACCGTACGGTGAAAGACAATTTGTTCTTTGTGATGAAGGCCACCGGATGGCGCGACAAGATAGCCATGGAAGAGCGGATGGAGGACGTCCTGGAAAAAGTGGGGCTGCAGACCAAGGGGTTTAAGATGCCGCATCAGCTATCCGGCGGAGAACAGCAGCGTGTAGTGGTTGCCCGGGCACTGATCAATGACCCGGATGTGATCCTGGCCGATGAGCCCACCGGAAACCTGGATCCTGAAACCAGTGAAGGGATCATGGAGCTGATGTTTGAGATCAGCACCTCCGGCAGGGCCGTGCTGATGGCCACCCATGACTATACCCTTTTCCGGAAATTCCCGGCCCGTATCTTCAAGTGTGAGGGGGGTAAACTGTTTGAATCTGAGTCATTTGATAAAGAGGAGTCTAAAAACGGTGCATAAATTTCCCGGACCAACACTTCTTCCTTTTCCCAGCACAATTCCCTGGCTGCTTTACGGCAACCGGCTTCCATCTCTTTTAATTTTTCTTTATCGGCCAGCATGGAACTGATCGCCGAAGCGATCCGGGAGGGTTCATGTGAACGGATCACCACCCCGGTGTTGTACTTTCTGACAATGTGCCCAAGTTCGGGCAGGTCGGAGACAAGCTGGGGTGTTCCGGCCATGATGTAATCAAACAATTTATTCGGCAGGCTGTAGCGGTAGTTGATGTTGGTGTCTTTGTCGATGGATACCCCGATGTCGCATACCCTGGTGTAGTTAAAAAGTTCTTCATAAGGCATCCTGTCAAAGAACCATACCCTGTTATGTAGTTGTTCTTTTTCTGCGATGGCCCTGAGTTCGGGAAGGACGTCACCGCCTCCGATAATCAACAAAAGGGCATCGGGGTTGCCGTGTTCGGGGCGCATGGCCATGACCAGCTCCTCCGCGCCCCTGTCAATATTGATGCCTGTTCCCTGCAAAAGGATCAGTTTTTTGTTTTCAGGCAGCCCGAGTTCAGCCCGCGAGGGTCCTTCCCCGGGAGCTTTGTAGAGTGGCAGGTTACGGACCACGTGCAATGGTTTGCCATACTCATTCTCATATAACTGTGCGATGGAGCGGTTTACGGTAATGATGGTCTTCTGCCGCGGGAAAAGGAGTTTTTCGAGCAATTTCCATGTTCGGCGCACAAAGGGACGATGTGCCAGCTCAGGGGTGCCGGTGAAGTATTCATGGGTGTCGTACACCAAGGGTTTTCGTTTGATAAATGCCACCAGGTGGTTGGGGAGCAGTGTGTCCAGGTCGTTGCTCACCAGCAGGTCATGGTTTCTGAACAACAACAAAAAGCACAGTCGCACATTGTATTCGGCGTAAAAAAGAAATCCTTTTTGGAACAGCATGGGAAAGCGCCTGATTGTTGCCCAGGCCGGAGTAAATTTGTGGCTGCCGGACCGCATTACGCCTGTAATGGTCACGGCAAACCCCATGCTGTGCAGGGTGCGAGCCATTTTGTTCACACGCTGGTCGGTGAACACATCATTGGTTACCGAAAGGTGAACCTTTTTCATACGTTTATTCGGTCTTCACCTCCCTTTTGGTATTCTCTCCTTTTTTGAACCTGGAGATGCCTATGTTCAGATAGGCCAGCAGTATGGTCATGAAAGGGCTGATGAGGTTAAAGAATGCGTAGGGCAGAAAAGTGAGTGTGGACACCCCGAGAACAGTCGCCTGTGTGGCTCCGCAAGTATTCCAGGGTACCAGTACGGAGGTTACCGTTCCTCCGCTCTCCAGGGTCCGGCTGAGGTTTTCCGGTTTAAGCCCCCGTTTTCTGTAGGTGTCGGCAAACATTCTTCCCGGCACCACAATGGCGAGGTACTGGTCGCTGGCCGTCACATTGAAGAACACGCAGGTTCCCACTGTGGCAGCCACCAGTGAACCGGTATTGTGCACCAGTTTGATAACCGATTCGGTGATCCTTCTCAGCAGGCCGCTTGACTCCATCACCCCGCCGAATATCATGGCACAGATGATCAGCCATACCGTATTCAGCATGCCGCTCATCCCCCCTGTGGTTAACAGGCTGTTGACCATGGCATGGTCGGTGGTAATGGCAATGTCGGTATACATGGCCTTCATGCTGGCGACGTAGGCTGCCCTGAGAAAGTTCCCGTCCATCCCGCTGACCTCATAGATGATGTGTGGCTGGAAAATCAGTGCAAACAATACCCCGGCCAGAGAACCCGTGAGCAGGGCCGGCAATGCGGGAACTTTACGGATGATCAGGGTGATGACAAGGGCGGGAACAATGAACAACCAGGGGTTGATGTTGAAGGTGCCGTCAATGGCGGCCAATACCGGTTGAATATCTTGTATGACACCGTCCTGTGAGCGGGTCAGCCCCATCACCAGGAAAATGATCAGGGTGATGATCATGGATGGTACGGTGGTCCACATCAGGTAACGAATATGGGTAAACAGGTCCGTGCCGGCCATGGCGGGAGCAAGGTTCGTGGTGTCCGACAGGGGCGACATTTTGTCTCCAAAATAGGCTCCTGAGATGATGGCACCGCCGATGATCCCGTCGGGGATGCCGAGTGTCCGGCCAATCCCCAGCAGGGCAACTCCCAGCGTGGCCACTGTGCTCCAGCTGCTTCCCGTAGCCAGTGAAACGATGGCACTTACCACGCAGGCGGCCACCAGGAAGATGGTGGGGTTGAGGATCTGCAGGCCGTAATAAATCATGGCGGGCACAATGCCGCTCAGCAGCCAGGCGCCTGCCAGCGATCCGATCAGCAGCAAAATAAGAATGGCCGACATGGCCGAGCCGAT
>PWHO01000184.1 GCA_003555385.1 Bacteroidales bacterium | reverse complement strand
TCTGCTCCGGCCATCACTGAAGCCAGAGCCATTGTCTCTACATAAGCCCTCACACCCACACCATGTGAGGGATCACAAAAGACCGGCAGGTGGCTTTTCTCCCTCAGGTATGGGATAGCGTTCAGATCCAATGTATTACGATACGCCCGCTCAAAAGTCCTGACCCCTCTTTCACAAAGAATGATCTTCTCATTGCCATTGGAAAAAATATACTCGGCTGAGGCCAGGAGCTCGTCCAGGGTAGATGACATGCCTCGCTTCAGCAGCACAGGTTTTTCAACTTTTCCCAGCTCATCCAGCAAATTGAAATTTTGGGCATTGCGGGTTCCGACCTGGAAAATATCCACGAAATCATGCATGTCAGCTACTTGTGAAACCTGCATAACCTCTGTAACAATCCGGATACCAGCCTCCCTGCATACCCTATGGAACATTTTTAATCCCTCCAGCCCAAGTCCCCTGAAAGCATAGGGGGAACTACGGGGTTTAAAAACCCCGCCACGCATGAGCCCTACCCCTTCGCTTTTTAAAAAGCCGACCATTTCCCGCACCTGTTCTTCATCTTCTATGGAACAGGGCCCCATGGCCAGGGAAAAATGATTACGGGAAATGGTCATTCCTTCCCCGAGGGGTATTTCCGTAGCTTTAACCTTCCACTGCCTGGACACCAGCTTACTCTGATCTTTGACCATATGTACGTCGCGCACACCGGGAAGATTTCCGATTTTTCTGATGTCAAAATCAGTATTTCCGACACAAACAATATACTGACCAAACTGGGTAGTTACCCGGGCTGGTTTATAACCTAACTGAATGATCTCATCAATGATTTTTTCCGTTTCGCGAGGAGTACATCGGGTTGTAGTTTGAATAATCATGGGATGAATAATTTTGAATTTAAAGGATTTTGCAGATGACCTTCATCGCTTTGTTTTAATGCAGCAGGGGATGTCTCACTGCCAGCGGTTTGGCCAAGCTGGTTAAGCAGGCTTCGAACGGCTGCTTCGGATGGTTGGCCGGCCATCCGGCGCTGGATGTAAGCTGTGCCGACAATCCCCCCTTTGGCGTAATTCCATGCCTGCTGCAGACTTTCGCTGTCCTTAATCCCAAAACCCACCACCAGCGGGCTTTGCAGATTCATGGCCTGAAGCCGCTGAAGATACGCCTCGCGGTTCAGGTCGTTTTTCCGGTTTCCAGTGGTAGAAGAAGATCCTACCGCATAAATAAAAGCGGTACTCATTTCATCGATCTGCCTGATCCGGCTTTCGGGGGTAGTCGGAGTGACCAGGAATATGAAATGCAGGCCCTGGCTTTGAAAAAATTCCCGGTAGCCCTGAAGGTATTCCCGCATGGGCAGATCGGGCAGGATCACACCAGAAATCCCGGCAGCTTTGGCTTTTTGGCAAAACAGCTCTACGCCAAAACGCAGCACAGGATTAATGTATCCCATCAAAATTGCGGGAATCGGCATTTGCCCTTTAAAAGACGCCAGCTGATCAAAAAGCAAGGCCAGGTTCATGCCGTTTCCCAGTGCCTGAGAACTGGCCTGCTGAATTACAGGACCATCGGCAAGGGGGTCGGAAAAAGGCATACCGATCTCCACAAAATCAATACCGGCCTCAGCCAGTGCGTGGACATCGGCCACCGTGTCATCGAGGCGGGGAAATCCGGCGGTCATATATACCGATAGCAGTTTATCTGCTGACCGGCGATGTAAAACCTCCAGTAAGGCATCAGTTGGTTTGGTCTTCATAATTCTCGAATGGGTTATTGTGATTCATTGTTTTCATAATACTGCCCATAAGTCTCCATATCCTTGTCACCCCGGCCGGACAAACTTACCACCACCACATCGTCCGGTGAGAAAGGCAGTTTACCCAGCAAGGCAAGCGCATGAGCCGACTCAATGGCAGGAATGATTCCTTCTGAAAGGGTCAGTTCCCTTGCTGCTTCCATCGCTTCTTCATCGGTCACAGCTAAAAAACGGGCCCGACCGGTCTGATGAAGCCACGCATGCATGGGCCCCACCCCCGGATAGTCCAGCCCGGCTGAAATCGAATGGGCCTCAATGACCTGACCATCGGCGGTTTGCATAAGGATTGTTCTTGTACCGTGCAGCACCCCTGCACTTCCAACTGAAAGAGTGGCAGCGGTCTGGCCGGATGAAAGCCCCTTTCCTGCAGCCTCAGCGCCGATCAGGCGGGTAATTTCGTTATCCACAAAATGGTAAAATGCCCCGGCAGCATTGCTTCCTCCCCCGACACAGGCCAGCACATAGTCGGGTGCTGGATTGCCTTCCTTCTCAAACAGCTGCTCTTGTATTTCCTTGCTGATAACGGACTGGAAACGTGCAACCATATCGGGATAAGGGTGGGGGCCAATGGATGACCCGATCAGGTAATAAGTATCATCGGGATGATTGATCCAATAACGCAGGGCCTCATTGGTGGCATCTTTCAGGGTTTGACTGCCTGCAGACACAGGAACGACCTCCGCTCCCAGCATTTTCATGCGCAGTACATTGATCTGCTGGCGTTGTGTATCCCTGACCCCCATAAATATAGTACATGGCATTCCCAGCATGGCGCACACCGTGGCTGTGGCTACGCCATGTTGTCCTGCCCCGGTTTCAGCCACTATATGTTTCTTTTTCATACTTTTTGCCAGGAGAGCCTGCCCAACCACATTGTTGAGTTTGTGGGCGCCGGTATGACAAAGATCTTCCCGTTTTAAATAAATCCGGGCGCCATAGGTCGCTGACAGGGTCGATGCATAATAGAGGGGGGTTGGCCGGCCCACATAGTCAGCCAGCAGACGGTTGAGGTTTTTTTTGAAACTGTCTTTAGAAATATGTGTCAAATAAGAGGCAGACAATTCATCCACATTGGCCTGTAGCAACTCCGGGATGAAGGCGCCGCCAAATTCACCGTAATAGCCGTTGATGTCCGGGTCAGGGGTTCGGCCCCGGCCCGGCTCCGATCGTTCAGTGTTCAGGTTAGTGCTGTCCGGGTCAGGGGTTCGGCCCAGGCCCGGTCCCGAACGTTCAGCGTTCAGATTAGTGCAGTCCGGATCAGCCCCGGAACACCTTGCTGCCGAAGTTTCTTTCATAAACGTAAAGGTTTTTTGTAGTTTCCGGATGTCTTTCAAACCGGGGCTGACCTCAAAGCGGCTGTTCAGATCGAGACCGGCCATTTTGGGGGGTGGCGTGGTCAGGAGGCGGCTTGCCTCATCCGGACCAATGCCTCCAGCCACCAGGTATGGGGTTTTGCCTTTATATGCGTAAAGCATTTGGTGATCAAAGCTTTTGCCTGTCCCACCGGCCGCCATACCGGCCGTATCAAATAAAAAATAATCACAACTGCCTTCATAAGTCGCCATTTGGACGGGGAGCGCTCCGGCTA
>PWHO01000057.1 GCA_003555385.1 Bacteroidales bacterium | reverse complement strand
TGCATCCCAAAACAATTGACCATGACACCCAAAGACATCCAGACAAACATCGAAAATGCATTCCGAAAACAGGTCCAAAAAGATTGCCAGCTGGGGATGTGTGGGGGTAACCGGTGCTTTCATGTTCTACCACCCGTTCACAGAATCATTCATCATCGGATCATTCAATGATTTTACCTACAGGGGCAAAGCCCTTGATTTCATGGCCAAAAAAGTGATCAAACAACTGCTGAAACTTCAGCAGTAAACACTTTCAAAACGGGTCAGGGCTTATCTCAATGGCTGGGTATAGTCCCCGATGGGGTCAGTATTCACCGGGCCTGCCGGTGAAAGGTCCAGGGGTGCAATTTCCAGGGCCATGGTTTCACCCATAAACTGAGTGCTTTCCAGCCTGTCGAGCTCAAGGGTGGTGCCCAGTTTAAGGAAAAACGGGAACAGGTCTTCGCCCACCGCAATGCTCATGTCTTCAACCATTTCCTCCCAGCTCAGCCGTCTTTGGGGGTCATCCTTCCACCTGGTATGCTGAACCCACCTCCACCGGGGGTACCAGGCAGGTCCATACCTGTCGTCCAGCTTCTGCCAGATATACCATGATTTCGTCCATTCATGTCCCCTTCCATAGCCTTCTTCTTCCCTGAAGTCGCCGGCCAGGTCCAGTCCATTGCCATCCGGGTCAAAATCAAAAAATGAATTGGCGTTCCGGTTAGCACTGCTGCGCCTGGATTCATCATAAATGGCGTCAATCTTACCCTGAAACCACCCGGCGTGGGCTTCACCCCTGTTGTCGAAAGGATAAGGGGTAATGCCGGCTGCTTCATTTTTCTCGTTAGGCGGCCCGTGCATGGTGTGGGCCAGTTCGTGGGCGAAAATGGAAAGAATCCCAAACGGGTCCAGGCTGATGATGCCGTTTTCTTTCGGGCTATATGCATTCACAGCCCATCCGCCTCCACCGCCGGCCGACAGGATCAGGTACATGGGCTCCAGGGTGGGTTTGGATGGCAACCATCCTTCCACCAACTCGAGGGCATGGGGAATGTCTTCTTCAACGGTTTGAAGCAGTTTCGGGATCTGGTTTTCTGCATAATACAGCACAATATCTCCCATTTGCTGCTCCAGTTCAGGGTAGATGCCACCGCCCCCGGCATGGGTCATGGGGAGCCTGGCCGGGCCACCCTCCGGCGGTTTTCCGGTGGAGACCATTTCAATGAGATCCCCGATAAGGGCATGTGAAATGTTTTCATCATCGTCTCTCTGCTTGTTTGAGCGCAAGGTGGTATTACCGGAAACCACCACATGGCCTTCGCCGAACCGGGCTTTTATCTGAACTGGATCACCCTGGTCACCCTCCTCCAGAACGGTCCAGTTCTCATCACCGGAAACAACCATAAAACTGACATCCTGCAACGTGGTGCGCTGGCTGGTTATCTCAGCTCCGAAAGCGCCTGTAAGGTTGTTCATGCTCCAGGAATCGACACCTTCACTGCCCTGGTGACCAGCGAGGATAACCAATCCGCCGCCTTCTTTGACAAATTCTTTAAGTGCTTCGACTTCCTCCTCCATATAGGGTTGGGCATTCATGTCAGATTGCTGGGTGATGACCACATTGTATTCAAAGTTGGGATGCCAGGCGAAGGGATAGATGTCGTTTACCGTATCGGTTTGTATTCTCACCCTGCTGTAACCATCGGGATCCAGCACATTGTGCAGGGTGGCCTGGCTGGTGGCTACCCGGAAGCCTTGCTCCATCAGGGATGCAGGGAGGCGCCACATCATCTCAAAGGAACACTGGTGGGCCAGGTCAAGCAACACATTGATGCCCGTGTCATCCACAACCGGTTGTTCCGGGAGAGGAAACATCCGGGCTGCTTCTTCGGGCAGGGTTTGCCCCGATTGCCAGAAATCATCAATCTGATCCGGGTTAAATTCACGATTCTTGCCGGTTTGACAAGACATCAGAGAGATTAAAAGAACGATTACTCCAAAAACCTTAACTGTTCTCATAAATATTGACCTTTCATTGCGGAATAAAAGGCTAATATATTAAACTTTTTTATTTAGTGGGGCTTTATTTTTAAAATATCTAAATTGATCTGCCCCTCTGTGTTTTGTATGTTAAGTTTCACCGGGTTAAAACCAGTCCAAATTACATTTTTTATCTTTACAGAAAAAAGGTAATTATGAAAAGCATATACCAAAAAAACTACACAGAACGGGGTTACCTGATGAATTACCGGAAATTTGACCACGAATCTTATCTGAAAAAGCAAATATTTCAATTTTACGTTGAGATGTTTGACATTCAGCCAAAAATATGGCGAAGGATACAGGTGCCAGGTCACTATAATTTTTGGGAATTACATGTGGCGATACAGGATGCCATGGGGTGGCTTGATTATCATTTGCATGAGTTTAAAATACGTGGCAAGGGAAAACAAAAAGAAACGTTAATCGGAATCCCTGATTTCGAGGGAAGCGGCGAGCTCCCTGAGGTTTTTCCTGGTTGGGAGATCCCTGTTTTTACCCACTTTAACGACCTTGGCGTGGAAGCTACTTATTTATATGATTATGGCGATTTTTGGATGCACCGCGTGAAGCTGGAAGGATATATGCACAAGGAAAAAGGAGTGAAATATCCGATCTGTGTGGGTGGCGAAAGGGCTTGTCCGCCCGAAGATTGCGGGGCTGCCCCTGGGTATTACAATGTCCTGGAAACCCTTGCCAATCCAAAACATCCCGACTACCACGACATGAAGATATGGGCAGGCGAAGATTATGACCCGGAATCATTCAACCCTGAATTGGTCCGTTTCGATAACCCTTACAGGCGCTGGAAGAACGCCTTCCTGAAGGGCCAGTGAGTCCAAATGGCAGGTAATTGCATTGGGGGATGGGAAAGTGGAGTTAACCTTCGACTTTGGCAATGATGGGCGGAGAATTCATCCCCGGTGCCCTGGCAAAGGGCATCGAGGTAAAGCCAGTCACCCCACCCTCTTTGTAATCATACGAATAATTAAACATATTCCCGATTATTTTTCATGAATAACACAAAGAAATAAGCGTTTTTCATGCATTGTATCTATTTTTCACTTATCTTTGGGTAATTGAAATTCATACAACAAGATGTCGGATAATCATTATTCACAGAAAGTAAGCGTTTTTCATGGCATTAAAGCCCCGGAAGAGGGTTGGATTGTGGGCTATGGAGCAGTTATTGATTTTTATCAGTTACCTGTAACCATTCCTCAAACATTGTCTTTAATAAGCACCAAAAACAGAAAGTACGCTACAAGCCAATGGCGTGTACTTACACCGCGGCATCAACCCAAAGAAACCTTATACGACCAATTGGTTTTTGCACTGAAGTATGAAGGCATCAACCTGCTGTTTTTTAAAAAACTGTTTG
>PWHO01000194.1 GCA_003555385.1 Bacteroidales bacterium | reverse complement strand
GGCACGACCCATGCACTGCCAGGTTCAAAGTCCTGCCCGTCGATACGCACATTTTCGGTGATGTCATAGAAATTTACCTGGTGGGTTTTCAGAATGTCATGCAGGTGATAATTCTTACCCTGATCATAGGGGTCTCCGAATATATAGGCTTCAAAATCCTCCTGTCCGGCTTCTTCAATTGCCGAAGCGAAGAACCAGCGCAGGTGCTCCAGGAGGGTTTCCCGCATTTCCAGCCCGGCCTGCATCGACGACATGGACACAACCACCTGGTTGCGGATGGTTTTGGCAAAGGGCAACACACCGTGTATGGTCTCCTGCAGGTGACCCCGGCTGGAAGCCTGCTCAAACAGGATACCGATACTTCCATGAACATCCGGATAGGTAGAGCCCTTTCCGTAATAGAAATCATCAAAGCCTTGCTGCGTATAATAAGTTTGTCCGATCTCATCAAAAAACTCCGCGTGATATTTGGCCACCTCCATAGTCAACTCATCAGTAACCTGCGGGGTACGCGGGTTAACCCGCAGAGGTTCTCCGGGCTGGAAAAAAAAGGTGGAATTGGAGCCAAACTCATGGTGGTCGGTGTTGATATTGGGCATCCACTGATGGTAGGCATTAACGCGTCCATGGCTCTCAGGATGCTGCACCGGCAACCAGTCGCGATTCAGGTCAAACCAGTAATGATTGGTTCTTGACCCCGGCCATACATCACGAAATTCCCTGTTATTAGGGTCCGGGTTCAATGTTTTGCTTTTATGGCGGTTCACCCAGCTGGCGAAACGATCCTGACCGTCCGGATTCAGTGAGGGATCGATCACAATCACCATATTGTCAAGGAGCTCCTGCACCTTCGCGCTTTGTCCGGCCGCAAGATAATAAGCCACCAGGGGAGCCGCATTGTGAGAACTCTGCTCGTTTCCATGCACTCCGTAACCCAGGCGAACAACGGCAGGCATATTGCTGACATCCAAATCTGCAGAACGATCCGGATCTGTCAGTGCCAGGTGATTGGCCTGTATTTCATCCAGGTTGCGCTGGTTTTCTTCGGATGTGATCACCAGGTGGACCATCGGCCGGAACTCATGGGAACGGCCATATTCATAGACCATGGCCCGGTCTGATGTTTCCGCAATACGCTCCAGGTACTGAACCATCAGGGCATGCTGAATGTGCCATTCACCAACCTGATAACCCAGAAACTCCTCAGGAGTCGGCACATTGTCATCATAGGGAATGTCCTCAAGAAAATATGTCAGCGGACGGCTTGCATGGAGATGCACCACAGCAAAACCAAGCATAAGGAAAATTGTCACCAATGCTTTACCAAAAATTTGCTTCATGTTTGTAGTTGATTAGTATAATCGGTTAGTAAATGAAGGAATTAACGCATATTTCTGATCAATATATGTCGGGACTATAATTCCGGAACCCGACAAATATAAACAGAAAAATAAACTATCAAAAAACAACACAAGGCTAAGAATCAGCATTCAAGGCCATTTGGGAAGTTTTTCATCCCATTGGTCGAAGCTGTTTCAGGATTCAGTCCGAAATTGCTGTTTTTTTACAAGGCAAGAATTTCTGCAATACTGTGCAGTTCCACATTGATGGGCTGGTTGTACTTCACAGTTTTTTCCAGGGGGGTAAATTCAATTTTCCGGTTGATGGATCCCACCATCACTCCGCTTTTTCCATCCAGCAAACCCTTCACAGCCTGGAAGCCCAACCCGCTGGCCAACACCCGGTCAAATGCAGATGGTGCTCCGCCCCGCTGGATGTGACCCAAAATGGATACACGTACATCGTAATCCGGAAAACGTTTTTTGATCTTTTTTTCCACTTCCAGGGCTCCGCCAAAATCATCCCCTTCCGCCACGATGATAATACCGGCACCTTCATCATGTGATTTACCCCTGGCAAGAGAATCGAAGAGGTCTTCAATAAAAGTTTTGGCCTCCGGGATCATGATCTTTTCCGCCCCGGTGGCAATCCCGCTTCGCAGGGCGATGAACCCGGCATCCCGCCCCATCACTTCCACGACAAAAAGTCTGTCGTGCGAGTGGGCCGTGTCACGGATCTTGTCTACAGCAGTAACAACGGTATTTACGGCGGTATCATACCCGATGGTGTAATCGGTACCGTACAGGTCGTTGTCAATGGTTCCCGGCAGTCCGATTACAGGAACACCAAATTCTGCCCCGAATATCCTTGCCCCGGTAAGAGTACCGTCACCACCGATGGCCACCAGCGCGTCAATACCACGGGCCTTCATCGTGTCAAATGCCTTCTGACGCCCCTCCTTTGTTCTGAACGCATCACAGCGTGCACTTTTCAGGATGGTACCTCCTCGATGAATGATATTGTAAACATCCTGGCTGCTGAGTGGCCTGATGAGATCATCTATGAGCCCGAGAAAACCTTTCTGTACTCCCAGCACTTCCTTTTCATAGTGAAGGCCGGCCTTTACCACCGCGCGGATCGCGGCATTCATACCAGGGGCGTCTCCACCCGAAGTCAACACCCCGATTTTATTGATGCTTTTCATACCCACTAAAAATTGGTAAGCCACAAAGGTAGGAATTTTTCTCCGGGTAATCAGCGAGCCGGGGCAGAGTCAGCGAGCCGGGGGTGGAGTCAGCCGGAGAACCCGGGCTGCTAACCGTTGGCTTTATTCCGGTAATACTCAGCCTTTTCCTCATTTTGCAAACGCTCATAAATACTGGCGATATAGCTGGCATATGAAGGCAGAGGCTCCTTCTCGAACAGACGCTTGAAATAATCCAGGGCGATATGCAGGTCGGTATTTACGATCTCCAATGCCTCCAGTAATTGTGCATATTGCCGGTGGGTGCGGTTTTCATCGTAGGCCGCCATTTCCCTGTTATACCTCTCATCGGCTTCGCGAAAGTGTTTCCTGGCGAGCCATTCAAGCGCCGTGGCATTGTAGGGGTGCACCTCCAGAATTTTCTCTGCAAGTTCCGTCACACTTTCCTCGTAACCAAGTTCCTGCTTCACCTGCATGTAAGCCGACACCATCTCCTCCTCCTGCCGGTAGGATTGTTCAAGCTCAGGCCATAATTCATAGGCCTGCTCATGGTTATTGCTTTCCACCAGCGTCTCGAAGAACATGGCCCGCATCTCATCAATCTCTTCCCCGTCAGGATAATTATCCACGTAATTCTCCAGTGAAGTGATCTCCAGTGATAAATTGTCAATTTCTCGGTAGGATCTGGCCAAAGCAGCGTGCGTAGCGGCATCGGCATGAGGTGTTCTCCGGATCTCCCCCAGGTAGTCAAGGGTTTTGCCGGTATCACCGCGTTCATAAGCAAGCAGTCCGGCCCTTCTGTAAATACGCGGCGGCACACTTTCTTCCTGCTCTTCATAGGCGGCGATCACCTCCTCAT
>PWHO01000123.1 GCA_003555385.1 Bacteroidales bacterium | reverse complement strand
TGCTCTTTCTGAGCCGGGATTTGGGCTCCAGGTATTCTGACAGAATCCGGACTTCCCTGGCAGCGGGGGAGTTTAAAAAATTCAGGTTTTTATACGCCTTGGGTGGTTTTTTGTTGTTCATGAATTATGGATTGGTTTATTTGTAAAATTCACTGTTAATTTACGATTTTGATTTGAATTGTTCTTTTTCCCTGAGCTGTGATTGCTATAATAAAATAGCTTCCCTGCTCAAAAGCTGACACATCCATAATGAAATGGTTGTTTTGCACTTTCTGGCTGAGCAATACTTGACCCATCAAATTGATCAATTGAATCTCATCAATCCGGGTGTTGGATTCAATGGTCAAATGCTCCCTGGCAGGAACAGGGTATGCTGTTAGTGATATATTTCGGGAAGAAAGGTGGGGTATGCCGGTCGGATCGTCCGAGCTGCCAAACCAGGTCATTACCTTCATATCGTCATCAACAATAACCTCCCTGTTCTGTTCATTATCCCATTCTGCACCTTCTGTGCCCTCATTCAGGAAAAATTTATATTCATAACTGCCCTGCTCCAGATCCAGGGTTATCGAATAAATCATTGGATCATCCTGGTCGGGGTGCATTTTCTGGTTGTCAGGGTCTTCCCCTGGCTCTGCCCAGCCGTTATAAAAATCACCTGCAATATATACCACATCATTATCATGGTCAAAATCAAACCCGGCATAATCCTGGGTTACATACTCCATACTCACACTAAACGTTACTTTGTGAGTTACCGGTATGGCCTGAAAGTTTGCCGTGAGCTTCAGGTCGTTGGCCGGCATGCTGAAGCTGTATTCTTGTTCGGTGGAAACCTCCTGCTGTTGGGCATCGGTCCAGTTTACAAAGGAATAGCCTTCTTCTGCAGAAGCTTCGAGGGTCAGGAGGGTGTTTTCAAATTCAACAACCGGGTCTTGATAAGGGACGCCATCCACTGCCACATCCCCACTGCCTTCCACTTCAATGGTCAGTATTCTGAGAGGAACCGGTGAGTAAACCGATCCGTTGTTATAGGTCAGGGGAAGCTCTTCAAAATCAATGGTTGTAAAATGCGTTTGGCCCTCCACGAAATTCAGGGAAGACATTGTTTCATTCAGGGCACAGGTGTACAGGTCGTTACAAAACCCTAACTGCAATTCAAAAAGCATTTCGCCGTCTTCAATGTCAACCCCTGACGTATTGCTCCAGCTCAGTGCAACAATACTGTCGTTGATCACATTATAAGACAGGCCACTGATTTTCGTATGAATGTTTTCAAGGTCAATAAAACTTAATACACTATCATTAAAGGATATCCAGCAATCAAACGCCCCGATATTTTCCAGGCCTTTGCCCGTCACTTCTACATTCACAACCTCACCCGGCTCAGCTTCCTTGTTTTCGATGGTAATGGATGGCCCGTTTTTCTGGTCAGCCAGCACATAATTGGGAAACAAACAAAAAACCAGGGACAGGATGAATAATACTGACCGGTAATTGATCAGATAGTGGCAGCTGGATTTTAAATACATAGGTAATAGGTTATAAAGTTGATGAATATGTTTAATTTTTTGCGCCGCTCTTGTGTCTATTTGTTTTTGCTACTCCTTATCAGTATAAAATTTGGGCCTAAAATACAAAAAAAGCCCATAGGCAGGATGCCGCCGGGCTTTTTTCCCAAAAAACAAGAAAAGATTTAATTGTTGATTCTTCTTCTTGCGTCGTACACCTTTTTTGCGCCATATGCAGCACCCAAAGACAAAAGGATTACCAGTCCGCTACCAACCGGGGCTGGTTGGTTGTCATCCTGGCCGCGCTCTGGCGGTGGCGGCTGGGCATAACTTCCTGCAGCGAAAAAGATCAGGAAAGCAATCGTACAAAACAATTTGAGAATATGATTTTTCATGGGAACGAAGATTTATCTATTTACATTATATTTTTCACTGTCAGATGACTGTTAATTCTTACTTCAGGATGACCCGGAAGGTTTCTGCGCGTTGGTCATTCACTACCCTTAGCAGGTAAACCCCTGCCGGAAGATCCAGAGAGTATGCATGTTCACCCTTGTACTGCAGGTTAAAATGCTTGAGCTGCCTGCCGCTCAGGTCATAAAGACGGGCTTCCGCATCCTCCTCACGGGTTTCGATGTAAAGCATGTTGTTGTATGTCCATGCATTGACCAGCTGATTTGATTGCTCAGGATCAGGGATGTTGGTTTCCTGATTTTTGCCAAAACGCAATTCAAAACGCAGAGGATCATCATCATCGTGGGATGCAAACTCGTAAGGACCATCGTCCGGTAATTTATGCTTGATGTTTTCCTTCAGGTCTACCAGATAAAGATCAGTTTCCCCGATATTTTCCTCCAGGCTGATTTTAAAGTTATGGCCTTCGTCATTTCGGATGAAAGTAAAGGGGATGACCAATTCTTCCGTGATTTCGTTCACAGCGTTGACCAGTAGTTTTTCCTCGTTCATCATTGAATAGAATACCGGCGCATTGCCCGGGCGGAATCTTGAATCGTAACGGTAATCATAACCCTCAGCGGCATCCGGCATCACACGTATATAAGAGCGCTGTTTTGTTTCACCCCCTTTAGGAGATGCTGCCAGCATGATATAATTGTTGGGATGACTTTTTTTGTCTGCCGCGTTCATGTGCCGGCGATTTTCTTTCGAAATGGTTAGGGTCCCATTGTCGATACCGGTTTTATCGGCTTTTGCCACCTCAGGCCCTTCTTCTACCTGGACGAAAAATGCTGTCATGGTGGGAATAATGGAACCTTCTATATATGCATCATAACTCTCATTGCTTTCATTATATAATTGGGGTGTCAGGCTTACATTATTTAAGTTAGAGGTCCAGCCATCAACGGAGATACCACTGGGATATGGGTTGCCTATCAGGTTCCAGCCAGCTCCATATTCGCTTTCTGCAGAACCTTGCCGGGTCAGGTCGTTCCAGGTATGGTCTTCTACCCAGATGGATCCCTGGTATGTAAACGTGGCTTCCTTATCTGCTGCAAAAAGATAGCCAATTCCGCGCTTAAACTCCTGATGAGCGAATTCGTTATGAGGCGCGCCGTTTCCTGCCTTAAAATTAAACCAAGTATCCTCATTCTCGCCCCAGCGATACAAGTCATAATTGGCATCTCCCAATGTGCTTAAAAAATCGTTGATATTCCGTCCGACTACTGGAGGAGATATCCAGTACCATTCGGCTGGATCGGGAGATTTAGCCGGCCAGGCAACGGTGGATGCCGGAATGTAGCTTCTCACGGTTGCTGCATTACCGTGGTTATTAATTATTAGGGAGCCTTTACCATCTACGTTAAGTTCAATTACTACGGCATCAGCGCGTGTGTCTTCCGGGTGGTCTTTAAACAGCCTGTCAACCGTTAAGGCGCCACC
>PWHO01000014.1 GCA_003555385.1 Bacteroidales bacterium | reverse complement strand
ATGCGGCGCTGTTATCAAATTAACAACTCGTCGCTGAAATCATTTATTACACCCTGTTTTTCAACCCTTTAATCACCAACGCCAATGAACATATCACACATCGAACACATCGGGATCGCGGTAAAGAACCTGGATGAATCCATCCGGTTTTATGAAGATGTACTGGGAATGAAATGCTACTCCATCGAAGAAGTAGCAGACCAGAAAGTCCGTACGGCCTTTTTTCAGGTAGGAGATACCAAAATTGAACTTTTGGAATCGACTGACCCGGAAGGCCCCATCGGTAAGTATCTGGAAAAGAAAGGAGAAGGCGTGCACCACATGGCCTTTGCCGTGAAAGGCATTGACAACGCCCTGGCGCAGCTGGACGAAAAAGGCATCCGGCTGATCGACAAAGAGCCTAGAAAAGGAGCGGAAGGCCTCGACATTGCTTTCCTCCACCCCAAGTCCACCCAAGGTGTACTCATGGAGCTGTGCGAAGACAAAAATAAATCGTAACACTTTAATATTCAGGTTGTATGGCTTTCGAAGAAAAAATTAAGGAATTATTAAAAAAACGGGAACTGGCCAAGCTGGGCGGTGGGCAGAAAAGAATTGACACCCAGCACCAGAAGGGCAAACTGACAGCCAGGGAACGCATCGAGCTTCTGCTGGACGACGGAAGTTTTGAAGAGTTTGACATGTTCGTGACACACCGCTGCACGGAATTCGGGCTTGAAGACAAACACTTTTATTCCGACGGTGTAGTGACCGGTTACGGAACCATCGACGGACGAATCGTGTATGTGTTTGCGCAGGATTTCACCGTGTTTGGCGGGTCGCTTTCCCTGGCCTATGCAGAGAAGATCTGCAAGGTAATGGACAAAGCCCTGAAAATGGGCGCACCCGTGATCGGACTAAACGACAGTGGCGGTGCCCGTATCCAGGAAGGCGTAAACAGCCTGGCTGGCTATGCCGAGATCTTCCAGCGCAACATCATGGCTTCCGGGGTAATCCCCCAGATCAGCGGGATCTTTGGCCCCTGCGCAGGCGGTGCGGTGTATTCACCGGCCCTGACCGACTTTACGGTAATGACCAAGGACAACAGCTATATGTTTGTTACCGGGCCGAAAGTTGTGAAAACCGTTACCGGCGAAACCGTTACCGAGCAGGAACTGGGAGGTGCCAATACTCATGGCACCAAATCAGGTGTGGCCCACCAGATTGCGGAAGACGAGCGGGAAGGCATCCTGCTGATCCGTAAGATGATCAGCTACATGCCGCAAAACAACCTGGAAGAGCCGCCGGTTACTCCCTGCGATGACCCCATCGACAGGCTGGATGATGAACTCAATACCATCATCCCCGAGAATCCCAACAAGCCCTACAACGTTAAAGATATCGTCTACTCTATTGTGGATGAAAGTGAATTCGTGGAAGTACAGCGCACCTACGCCCCGAACATTGTGACCGGTTTTGCACGCTTCAACGGCATGCCCGTGGGCATTGTGGCCAACCAGCCCAATTACCTGGCCGGCGTACTGGACATCAATGCATCCCGCAAGGCAGCGCGCTTCGTCCGTTTCTGCGATGCTTTCAACATCCCGCTGGTAACCCTGGTGGATGTACCGGGCTTTTTGCCGGGAACCACACAGGAATACGGCGGCATTATTTCCCACGGCGCAAAACTGCTCTTTGCCTATGGTGAAGCCACTGTCCCCAAAGTCACCATCATCCTGCGCAAAGCCTATGGCGGTGCTTATTGTGTGATGAGTTCCAAACACCTCCGGGGCGACTTCAATTACGCATGGCCCATGGCCGAAATTGCTGTGATGGGACCCAAAGGCGCCATTGAAGTACTGAATAACAAAGAGATCCGGCAGATCGAAAACGAGGAGGAAAGGCAGGCATTCATTGACAAGCGGGAAGAAGAATACAAGGAAAGATTTGCCACGCCTTTTGCCGCCGCCAAGTATGGCTATATTGATGATGTGATTGAACCCAGGAACACCCGTTTCCGCATTATCCGGGCGCTGCAGTCACTGGCCACCAAGAAGGATGTCAATCCGCCCAAAAAACATTCTAACATTCCATTGTAAAAGCCGAATGATCCTATGAATTATTTCATTTCGCTGCATATGCAAATACTGGCCCAAACGCCCGCCGTTGATTCGGAAGCAGCCAAAACGTTTGCCCAGCAAGACCCGCATGGTTTTATCATGGCCTTATTGGGGATGGGGATCGTATTCTCCATCCTGATATTGATCTATGCGATTTTTTCCAACACACCCAAGCTTTTCGCACCCACATTCAAGCAAAAGATGAAAAGCCTGTTTGCGAAAAAATCACCCGGAGCCGCAACGGAACCTGCTGAGGAAACAGCCCCTAAGACTGAAGCCGATCTTACCGGTGAAATCAACGCGGCCATCGGGGCTGCCATCCACCTATACCGTTCAGAACTCCATGACTTTGAAGACACCGTACTTACCATGAAGAAGGTGTCCAAAACCTATTCACCCTGGAGTTCAAAAATATACGGACTTCGCAACCTGAATCAACGTTAGATTCGACATTAATAAGTTTATACCACCTGGTAAAAAAGAAAAGTAAGACCCCATGAGGAAATATAAATTCACTATTCACGGCAACGAATACGACGTCCACATCAAACATGTGGAAGACAACGTCATAGACCTCGAAGTCAACGGCTCTTCCTATGAAGTAGAGGTAGATAAAGCCATCCAGCCGGCCAAGACACCAAAAATTGTCCGTTCACGTGTCACACACGCCAAAGACTCCAAACCGGAAGAAGGCACAGGTCTTAAATCACCGGTAGCCCCCGCCGGGAAGATAAAATCACCCCTTCCCGGTACAGTTATTAACATCCTTGTCAAAGAAGGTGATACGGTAAAAGTAGGGCAGAAAATTATGGTGCTGGAAGCCATGAAAATGGAAAACAACATCGACTCGGACAAAGACGGTAAAATCACTTCGATCCCCGTCAGGCCCGGGCAATCAGTTATGGAAGGTGACACCCTGATAGAAATCGGAGAATAAAAGACATATGGATACCGGAATATTTAGCTTCTTATATGAGCAGTTGATGACGTTCATCAGCCACACTGCATTCTCGAACCTGACCTGGGGGCATATCGTAATGATCGCCGTGGGCCTGTTTTTCATCAACCTGGCCATCACCAAGCATTACGAGCCCCTTCTGCTGATCCCGATCGGATTCGGGATCATTATCGGAAACATCCCTTTTGACATGGAAGCCGACCTTCAGATCGGCCTCTATGAGGAGGGGAGTGTACTGAACATGCTTTACTTTGGGGGGCAACGGGGGTTGTACCCACCCATAATCTTTCTGGGGATCGGAGCCATGACGGACTTCTCTTCCCTGCTATCCAAGCCACGATTGGTGCTTTTGGGGGCAGCCGCCCAATTCGGGATCTT
>PWHO01000342.1 GCA_003555385.1 Bacteroidales bacterium | reverse complement strand
CGATGTGATCATGAATATAGCCGATAAGCAAAAAAGTGCACACTACCCATTTGTCACCTATATTATGGTGCTGGCTGTCTTGATATTTGCCGGTACTAATGATGTGCTTGGCGCGGATGAGCCCCAGGCTGAGTTGCCGGGAGATGATACAGACCTTTCCCTGGTGGTTGGCGATGACATTGACGATGCTGAGCTGAGTGCCCCGCCATTCGATGCCAGGAAGGTGATCGTGGACCATGTGCTGGATGCTTATGACTGGCACTTATTTGACATCGGTGATCAACATTTCTCCATCCCTTTGCCAGTGATCCTTTTTTACCAGGGGCAGTTTCATGTGTTTTCCAGCAGCCGGCTTACCGCCGATGAAAGTGTTCATCGTGGGTTCCGCATTGCAACGGAGGGGGCCAGGAAAGGACGGATTGTCCGGGTCGGGGAAGATGGCATAACCCCTGACCTGCAGGCTTCAACCATTTACGACTTTTCCATTACCAAGAATGTGGCATCCATTTTTATTGCTTCTATGCTGATCTGTTTACTCTTTGTCAGCATCGGACGCCGGTATCAAAAGGGAGGTGTGTATACGACCCCCAAAGGACTTCCCGCTTTCTTTGAACCCCTGATCATGTTTGTGCGCGATCAAATTGCCATTCTGGCCATCGGCCCGGAGTACCGCCGTTTTATGCCCTATTTATTGTCGGTGTTTTTCTTTATCTTTTTAAACAATCTTTTGGGGCTTGTCCCCGTTTTTCCGGGAGGGGCCAATGTAACGGGCAATATCAGTGTGACCTTTGTGCTGGCAATGTTTACTTTCTTTACCACCCATTGGTTTGCCAACAGGGAGTACTGGAAACATATGTTCAATATGCCCGGGGTCCCTGTGTTTTTGAAACTTCCGGTGCCGATCCTGCCCGTCATTGAAATTGCCGGGGCCCTCATCAAACCATTTGTGCTGATGATCAGGTTATTTGCCAATATTACCGCAGGGCATATGGTGATACTCAGTCTTACTTCACTGATCTTTGTGCTGGGCTCCATGAGCCTGGTGCTTGGTTACGCCATTTCGCCACTGAGTATCATTTTTCTGATTTTTCTGAATTTTCTTAAAATACTGGTTGCTTTTTTGCAGGCATATATTTTTACCCTGTTTAGTGCGTTCTTTTTCGGTATGGCCGTGCCAAAGGGCAGCCATTGACCATTTGTTCAATCAATAATTTATTATTATGGATTTGATGTATGTATTACTTGCCACGGTCGATGTGGCCCATGAATGGATGAAATTGGGAGCTGCCCTGACAGCCGTAATTGCTGTGTTTGGCGCAGCCTATGGAATTTCCTCAATTGCCCGGAGTGCCATTGACAATATTGCCAGGCAGCCCGAGGCGGGTAATGACCTGCGTTCATCCATGGTGGTGGCGGCAGCCCTCATTGAAGGAATCACCTTTTTTGCCTTGGTGATTGTGCTGCTGACACTTTTTGTGTAGTGATCACGATTGAGGTGTGTAATTGTTTCACCGCGGGAAACCTGTGAGATCCGCTGTGTGTGCAGCGGATTTGTCAGACGGTTCGGCTGTAACCTTTAAAATACCGGATTATGGAACTATTGATGCCCGGCCTGGGCCTGATTTTCTGGATGACGGTAGCATTCGGTTGTGTACTGTATATCTTGCGTAAGTATGCCTGGAAACCCATTCTTGAAGTACTCAATGAAAGGGAGAATCTTCTGGCCAAATCTTTTAAAGAGGCCAAAAGGGTGGAATATGAGATGTCGCAGCTGGCCGCTGTAAAAACAGAAAAACTGGCTGAGGCGGAAAAGGCCCGCGAGAAGATCATTGCCCGTGCCCAAAAGGATGCAGAGGGCATTGTTGAGGAGGCCCGGGAGAAAGCCCGGGAGGAGGCCCGTATATTGTCTGAAAATGCGGAGGAGATGGCGAAGAAGTACAAAAGGGAGGCCATGAAGGAGATCAGGGATCAACTTTCTGCCCTTTCTATTGACCTCGCAGAAAAAATACTGAAAGAGGAATTCAGTGATAAGCAGCGGAATGCCGTTTACGTCAGCAAGTTGCTGGATGAAGTAGCTTTAAATTAACGTTGTCTGTCATAAAATCAGCGCTTCGATGCATACTGACAGCCAGATCCTGTATAAACGATATGCCAGGGCTTTGCTATTGCTCGCAGAGGAAAACGGAATCCTGGAAGAGTCCTATAAGGACCTGAAACTGGCGGATGCCGTGTTAAACGGACATAAGGATTTGTCAATCAGTTTGAAAAGCCCTGTGGTCCGCGTCGGTAAAAAGCAGAATTTGGTAAGGCGGTTGTTTGACGGCCGGGTTGATCCGCTGATCCTGAAGTTCATGCTTATTATTGTAAGGAAACAGCGCGGAAATATCCTGGGAGGAATTGCTTCGGTTTATGGCGACGTGTATAAAAAACATCTGGGAATTGAAACAGTAAGGATCATTACTGCCCAACCATTGGATGAGAACCTCAGAGAACGTGCCATGACAGCCGCAAAGAAACTCACACCCTATACCATCGAATTTGATGAATCGCTCGATCCCGGCATCATCGGCGGGTTTATCCTGATCCTGGGTGACAAGCGTTACGATGCCAGTGTCAGAAAAAGGCTTAACCAGGTAAAAAAACATTTGGGACTGAAAAAAGTGCATCCATATGACTGAAATAAAACCTTCTGAGATATCGGCCATTTTGAGGCAGGAGATGGCCGGTTTTACCATGGAAACTGAGCTGGAGGAAACCGGAATTGTGCTTCAGGTCGGTGATGGAATGGCCCGGGTTTACGGCCTGACCAACGCCTGGTCGGGTGAAATGGTGGCTTGCAATGACGACGGGCTTACCGGGGTGGTGCTGAACCTTGAGGAAGACAATGCCGGGGTGGTGCTTTTGGGTGATTCCCGCGGCCTCAGGGAGGGAGACGTGGTGAAACGTACGGGAAGGATTGTTTCCCTGAAAATTACAGAATCTATGACCGGAAGGGTGGTGAATACCCTTGGGGAGCCAATAGACGGGGAAGGCAAGCTGGAGGGGCCTTTCTATGAAATGCCACTGGAACGCCGGGCACCAGAGGTGATCTACCGTCAGCCGGTAAACGAACCCCTGCAAACGGGGATCAAAGCCATCGACGCCATGATTCCCATCGGGCGGGGGCAGCGGGAGCTGATCATCGGCGACAGGCAAACCGGAAAGACCGCCATTGCGCTGGATGCCATTATTAATCAGCGTCGTTTTTATGAAAAGGGTGAGCCGGTTTACTGCATTTACGTGGCCATCGGACAAAAAGGTTCATCGGTGGTGAATACGGTGAATTACCTGAAACAGCACGGGGCCATGGATTATACTGTGGTGGTTTCAGCCACGGCGAGTGATCCTGCAGCCATGCAATTTTATGCCCCCATCGCCGGTATGGCGATCGGTGAGTT
>PWHO01000171.1 GCA_003555385.1 Bacteroidales bacterium | reverse complement strand
CTTGAATATTCCGGTTTCAACTGCTGCTCCAACAACCAGAAATTCTTCAGGTAGCTTGAATGATTTGAAATCAGGCAGCATAATAAATGTTTAATGTAGGTTATAAAATTACGAAAAGTTTGTTTGTGTCAAATGCTTTGTATTGTCGACAATCATATAATAAACGCAAACATACAGCAATTTCGTGCAAATTCAATGAGTTGGGTTAATGATTGTTCCTCACAGTATTAAAACATTAATATCTTTATACTTCCTTGTAAGCAGATCAAAACCAAAACCCCGCACCTTATGCAAAACAATCCATTCAACATGTATGCCGGTGAGTATGAAGACTGGTTCAGGGAGAACCCGGTGATCTTCCAATCTGAGCTGGAGGCCGTCAAAAGGGTGATGTCGGCTGAAAGTGTACATAAACCCTGCATGATATGGCATTTTATTTAAGAAAAGGACTGAACCTGGGGCCCATTCGGCTGAATTTGTCCAAGAGTGGCCTGGGTGTTTCCGGTGGGATCACGGGTGCCCGGGTAGGAGTGGGGCCCAAGGGCCCTTATGTACATGGCGGCCGCCACGGGTTGTATTACCGGAAATATGCCAGCCAGGGCAGAAAAGAGGCAGGTAACGGCTCATCACGCGCGGATGGAGAGCTGCGCATTTTTGTGGATACGGGGCTTACCTGGCGCCGGGAGTTCGGGGCCCGGCCTGCATCAATGCCAGACCCCCCGGCAGCCCCGGGCCGTCCGCGGGCGATCACGCTGCTGTTCGTGGCTGCGGCACTACTGGCTTTGGCCGGGATCGGTAACAATGACTGGGCGTTGGTCATTCCTGCACTGATCCTGCTTTTGGGCGGGATCTTCCTGAAAAGGCGTCATCACACGCAGGCATCACGGGCACGGGAAGTGTTCCGGGGCATTGACCATGGGCTGGACCAGCGCACACCGATACCTGAAATAATAGGGTTGCTTCATGATGAGGGTGTGCAGGGCGACTGGAAGACCTGGCTTCACCATCACGCTTTTGCCCGTTTTCTGGATGCATACTTTGAAGACCCCGACTATATTCAGCCTGTCGAGGTGGAGGCCCTGGAAGGAGAACTTTCATTGCCTGCACATCATATCAGGCAGATGAAAGCGGGGGCTTTTTCGGATTTTGTGGAGGAGGTGATTGAAGACCACATGATCACACCGGAAGAAGAGCAGCAGCTCTCACGCCTGCAGGAGGAGTTGCGCATCCCCGCCGGGGAGGTGGAGTGGGAGCTGGGCATGATCCGGCAGTTGTGTGAGCTTCGCGATGCACTGGAAGTACCCCCGGAACCGATGGAGGTGGATATCCCGCTCAAAAATAATGAAACCTGTTATTTCAGAACGAAGGGCCGTTTGCTGAAAGAAAAGATTCTGCAGCAATATCAGCGCGACCGTGTCCGGTATAAAGAGGTGGGTTATGTGACGGATATGGAAGGCGATATCTACGTGACCGACAACCGCCTGCTCATTGTCGGGCAAGGCAGCCGGTCTTATCCCCGTAGCCGCATCCTGGATACCACACTTTCTCTTGAAGATCATACCTTACAGCTGACCCTGGACGGGCGGAAAAGCCCGCTGATACTCAGTGCGCCCGATCTGGCAGGGCTGGCAGGAACAATTGGTTGATGAATCATTCATAATGCAACCCGATCTTTTCCCTCACTTCATCCAGCAAGCCTGTAAGCTGCAGGCTGGTGTCAAACGTCATCACGGGGCTTTCAGTTCCGCCTTCCCGCAGCAGATTGCAGAAATGCACTATTTCATGTACGAAGCCTTCTCCGCGGCTGGTAAAGTTGAATTGCTTCGTTTTGCCCTCTTTTTCAATGGTGAAAGAAGAGGATTCATGAAACCGGGGATGGATCTTCATTGTGCCTTCGCTTCCCCTGATCACTGCCACGGTGGGCGTTTCTTTGAGCAGTGTGCTGAAGAGCCGGGCTTTTGCACCATTGTTATATAGCAGGGTAATATGGCAGGAGGAGTCAGCACCGTTTTCAAAAAAAGTGGCACGGGCCTCCATATCCACGGGCCTTCCCAGTATAGAAAGGGACAGGAAAAGAGGATAAATGCCGATATCCAGCAAACTGCCTCCACCCAGTTGTTTATTGAATAAACGTGCTGTCGGGTTATAGGGAGAACGAAATCCAAAGTCTGCTTCAATGCTTATGATTTCCCCCAGTACCCCCGCTTTCACTTTTTGCATGGCAGCCTGAAAGTGTGGCAAAAAAGCCGTCCACATGGCTTCCATGAGCAACACATGATGCGCTTTGGAGGCTGCTGTCATTTCTTTTACCTGTGTGGTGTCCATGGCCAGAGGCTTCTCGCACAAAACGGCTTTTCCCCGGCTGAGGCACAACAGGCTGTATTCTTTGTGCAGTGCATGCGGTGTGGCGATGTACACGGCATCCACGTCAGAATCTCCGGCCAGCGCCTCATAGCTGCCAAATGCTTTTGTAGCATTGTATTCTTTGCCAAAAGCTTCTGCCCTGCCATAATTCCTTGATGCCACGGCATATAGTTCTGCATGCGGAACTTCTCGCAGGTCCCGGGCAAACTTGCGGGCGATTTTTCCAGGGCCCATTATGCCCCAGCGGATTATTTTCTCAGCGGGTCTGTTCATTATTTTTTGTACGTGGGATTTACTACTAAGTTAATTAATCCGTCACAGATTAAACTTTATCTGCCGGATGACATCAAATCATAGAACGTCATTTTAACACGGAAAAAAAATTTGCTCCATGAAACTTTTTGTCAGAACATTGATTCTCATCGTTTTTATCCAGGCTTCCTTTTTTGTGGCCAGTGCCACGGCCGGTAGCACCGCTGGAGAAGAAACCACCATCGAGGTATTTTACAAAAACCAGCCCCCGTCTATGGAAACATTGTCGCAGGTGGAATCATTCCTGAGTTCCTATCAAGGCGACTTTGATATCCGCTACCTGGATATGGAGGAACCGGATAATGCAGCGTATATGCAGTCGCTGGGGTTTCCCATCGAACACTTCCCCTTCGGTATCGCCATTAACGGAAAAACAAGTGCCCGCGTAGGCGGAGAAACCATTGTTTTTGGCAATTTCCCTGGTTTTATGCATCATATTGGTCGTCACCAGGGGAACTGGACCCTCGATCACCTGGAAGCGGTCATGATGGATCCGGAAAAACTGTTGCCGGATAACCCGGTGATTGAAAACAACCCGGGTGGCGAACAGGATCAGCAGCAACAGGAGCGTCAGGGCCAGGGTCAGCGTCAGGGGCGTGGTCAGCGTCAATAGGGGTGACTATCCTTAATGATCACCTTTCCCGCAAATTCACACAATTACTTCCTGAACAACCCCGGTTTCAAAATGCCATATTCATCAAAAGCCCTGCGTGAGGAAAAGTAGATGGAAAGTCCTACGCTGATGGTCAGGGCGGCAAAGATGGCCAGTACGATGGCGATCTGGTATTTGATGGCGGT
>PWHO01000231.1 GCA_003555385.1 Bacteroidales bacterium | reverse complement strand
CGCCGAGTCCCAGTTATGGGGAACTCGCTGAAAGGCTGAATTCCGCAGGCATTCCCACGTTGAGCGGAAAAGGCAGTTGGTCCAAGGATAACGTCAGAAATCTTGTGATGAGAGCGGAGAAGAAAGAAAAAAAAGGGGGTAATGTAACGGCTCTCTTAGATGTGTAAAATGAGCCCGTCTTTACAAATCGGCCTGAAAAAAGGGGGGGGAAACTTGGGTAAGGGACGCGGTACACCTTGAGGAACCTCGCGGTACAGGCGGAGGAAACGTAGTATGTAAAAAGAGCCGTGCATACTTCGCGGCTCTTTTTTAGCTTGCTGCGAGTGCCGACAGCTGGATCAGGGTAATGGATCGGCTGAAAGAGGAACGGGAGGCGAAGAAAAGCGGTATGCTCGACCAGTGGCTTGAGCCAGGCGAAAGGGTTTTCCTAAGCTTTGTGTTGCATATTCTCTTCATTTATGTATAATTGAAGAGAATATGCACAAAGGGGCCCTCATGAACCAACAGCAACAGATACTGGAACTCGCCAGGACAAAAGGGATTATCCAGGCCAGGGACGTTGAGGCACTCGGTATTTCCAGAAACTACCTGTACCGGATGTACAAGAAAGGTCTTCTGGAGAAAAACGCAACGGGACTCTATATTTTGCCAGATGCTCCGGTCACTGAAAACGCATCTCTGACATTGGTTGGTAAAAGGTTTCCCCATGCCGTTGTCTGTCTTATTTCTGCCCTGAGTTACCACGGGATCACTACCCAGATTTCTCATGAGATATGGATAGCCGTCCCCAGGGGGTCGTGGCGGCCGGATATAGATTATCCTCCGGTTACCCTGAGTTATATTTCAGAACCAGCCTATTCATTCGGTATCCGGCAGCATGTAATAAACGGCGTACCCGTTAAAATATACAGCCCTGCAAAAACGGTGGCGGATTGCTTTAAGTTCCGCAACAAGGTCGGTCTCGATGTCGCCATCGAGGGGCTCCGCGAGGCGTGGCGATCACGCAAAGTCACCATGGATGAGCTGGTGGAAGCCGCTGAAATCAACAGGGTGTCGAAAGTCATGCGCCCGTATCTGGAGGCGATTGTATGAACCAGAAACGGAAAAACGTCGCCCATTCGATCTTTCAAAGGCTTCTCAATCGCGCCAGAAGCAATAAGGAAGATTTCAATCTTTTGCTTTCACGCTACGGCATGGAGCGTTTCCTTTACCGGCTCAGCATATCAACGCACAATGACCGGTTTGTTCTCAAAGGCGCCGGTCTGTTTCTGGTCTGGAAAGGGCAGAATTACCGGGTGACCAGGGATACGGATCTTATGGGACTCGGTAATTCCGGTACCGAACAATTGGCAGATGTGTTCCGCGACATTTGCTGCATCGGGCCGCAGGGTGACGGAATGATCTACCCGCCAGAATCCCTGAGGGCCTTGGAGATCCGCGAAGATCAGGAATACGATGGCGTGCGGATCATCTTGATCGGGCTTCTCAATCAGGTACAGATTCCTCTTCAGTTTGATATCGGTTTTGGAGATGCGATAACACCAGCTCCGGAACACATAGAATATCCAACGCTTTTTGATGGGCCTACACCGCTCCTGAAAGCCTACCCCCGCTATACGCTGGTTGCTGAAAAGCTTGAAGCTATGATCAAACTCGGCCTGGCGAACAGCCGGATGAAGGACTTTTATGACATCTGGCTGCTTTCCAGGCTCTTCCGATACGAAGGGGGTGTTTTGCGAAAAGCTATAAAGAACCCCTTTGACAGGCGGCGCACAACATTTCCGCCGTCAATACCATTTGCATTTACCCCCGCTTTTTATCAGGATAAACAGAAAACCCTTCATTGGAAGGCCTTTGTTAATAAGTCAAAGCCGGACATGCCGGTTGGAGACCTGTCTGCTGTTATCCTCGACATATATACTTTCCTCGCACCCGTAATCAAAAGCCTTCAAGCGAATACTCTCTTTGATGACGAATGGGAACCTCATAAAGGCTGGAAAATTCGATCGCAAAGGCATACATCAGATTGAAAATAATATGCTGCCTGACAATCGTTACTTATCGAACCGATGGGAAGCAGAAGCACCCGTAAACCGATGTTTGGGATTTCTAAAAAAAGGAACCATGCCCGAAAGCCGGCGCATAGTCCCTTTTCCGTTTACTTGTTCTTGTTTTCCGGCTCCGATTTCCACCAGGCTATCAGGGAACCGACCAGCACGGCCAGTGCTTTCAGTATCAGATCGGCCTTGTCATCCTTGTCTTCTCGAGTCTTTCCCATCTGTTTCCTCCTGTCCATCCGTGTTTAATAGTTTTATTACAGTTTCAAAACATCGCCAAAAGGCACGTTGTAATCCCCGCCGCCTGTCTGGACCCAGATCACATTGTATCCGGGGATGTTTTCCGGGAAGCGGTGGCACTCCAGATCCGTCAGATAAATCAGGCAGCAGGGATCGATCCCTTGTGCTTCAACCCACTCAAACACAGGCCTGAAATCAGTACCCCCGCCGCCAACCGGCTGCATTTCCAGGGGCAGGTCCTGGCTCTCAAACTGCTGGTGGCCCTGTATCTTTGTGTCGCAATAGATAACGTCAATTACGGCGTCAAAAGCCTCCAGAAGAGACGATATCTCAGCAGAAAATTGGCTCAATGCTTCTATGTCAATGCTGCCCGAGGTGTCCACGGCAATGACTACCCGGCCAAGTTCCCTGGAATGAAGCCCCGGCATGCAAAGCCCGCGTGACACATAGCGCCTGGAAGGGGGCAACCAAGAGTAATCATTGGAAGCCGCCTGCTCCAGAAAATGTCTCATCAGGGTTTGCCAGTCCACCTTTGGATAGAGCATCTCATCAACCATGCGCTGTATGCCGCCTGGAAGGTTGCCCATTGATTTTGCCTGCTGCGCGGCCTGGGCAATATTTACTCGCCACTTTGCCTCAGCTTGCTTGATGTCCGGTGTATTTCCGGGTGCGTCGTGTACTTCACCGGGGGTTGTGGCCGGGCTTTGGTGATTATCCTGGCCGGTTCCACCATCTTCATTGTTTTGGCCCGGCAATAAAGCATAGATCGCCTCGGCTGACTTGCCTGCATAACGACCATCACAGAGACTTCCGGCTGGCATTTTAAACCCGGAATCCTCCAATATTCCGTTAATCGCGTAATCCGCCGCCACATTCCAATTGTAATGGTCCCGGCCGTCTCTTCTCGTGTGGTGCATGCAGGCAAGGTGCATAACCTCATGGGCGACCAGCCCACGGCTTTCCTCCATGCTGAGCACATCGATAAAATCCGGGTTGTATCCCAGAATGACCCCGTTGGTGTACGCCGTATCCGTTTGGTGGTCCTCAACCAAAAACAAACGCAGGGCGAGGCTGCCGAAAAACGTTGCATCCAGTACCAACTGCGCCCTTGCCCGGGTGAGTTTTTCATTTGCTTTCATGCGGCCTCCATATACCCTTCCATTGTGGTCAACACGTCCCTGGCT
>PWHO01000040.1 GCA_003555385.1 Bacteroidales bacterium | reverse complement strand
GAGGTCAATGAAGTCAACCGGCAGCGCACCAGCAATTGGGTGAAAAATATCCAAAATACAGAGATGGACCTCGAGGAGCGGATCTTGAGCATTCGCTTTATCCGAAACAACACCTTGCATCATCACACCGACACCTTTACAGGGGTTGCTACAAACCATGAAGAGCCGGAAAAAATCCGCCTGGTGATGATTGAGGCCCTTGGCTGGTTCACCCATTCCACGGAGCGCGAACAAATCATTGAGGCATGCCGCGAAATAGCCGGCGACCCCGGCAATCCCGATATCATCCGGGCTGAAGCAGAAAAGACCATTAAAAGGCTGACTCGGTCATGACACACCCCTTTCCGGGGTTCGAAGGCTTCATTGCCACCCCCCTGCAGGGGGCTGATTAATCTTAATGTAGACGGGAAAACACAGCCCCGGCCTGCCAGGTAATCTATTTACCGGGAGGCCGGGGCTGATTCATCTTCCCATATAGCTTTGATTTTACTATATTTGTTATATGGGCTGTGATGATTTTTCTTCACCAGGCCAATTGCCCGATACGATTGCAAAAGTGCCAATACGGCACCGGGGAAACGAACAGCAGTAAGCGTTCAACCATAAAAATCGGACATATGACAAACAATTCCCACATCAAGCTGGAAATAGTACGTGGCGACATTGCGGCCCAACCTGACATGCGTGCGGTGGTCAATGCAGCCAATGCGCAACTCAGGATCGGAGGCGGAGTGGCCGGTGCCATTCACCGCGGGGCCGGCCCCGGACTGGAAGAGGAATGCCGCCCCCAGGCTCCCATCAAACCGGGAGAAGCGGTGATCACGGGGGCCTACAACCTCCCCAACGAATATGTGATTCATTGCCTGGGCCCCGTTTACGGACGTGACAAACCGGAAGACAAGCTGCTGGCGGATTGTTACAGGAATGCTTTGCTGTTGGCGGACAAACACAAAATCCCGTCCGTCGCTTTTCCGGCTATCTCTGCAGGGGCATTCGGCTACCCAGTTAAGGAAGCAGCTGCCGTGGCCATGGACACCATCTATGAAACCATTCCTGAACTTCGCCATGTTAAAATCATCAGGATGGTATTGTTCGGAGAGCTGGATCTGCAGGAATTCGAAAAACTGAAGCGGTGACGGCCGTAACAGATGTTACATGACTTAAATGCCAAAATGAATACACCCGTGAAACGATGGTGGGGAGCGAGGTGCAGTGTCAGGTGACTGAAATGCAAAACCGACAGATCATTGCCGGTACGATACACGGATGCCCGCCTGATGACGGATGCCCGCCTGATGAATGTGACGTAAATTCCACAAATAACAAAACACGATGAAAACAAATGCACATCGAAGGCTGATCCTCGGATTGTCCATGGCCGGCATTCTCCTCTTGATCACCATTCTGGGCTTTGTCGTCTCCAGGCCGCCAGCCGCGGTTCCTGCCGATGCCCCGGCAGACCAATTCTCCGCCGAAAGGGCCATGCAGCCACTTTCCCATATCGGATCCGTAAAAAATCCCATCGGCAGCCAGGCCAACGAGGCGGTCCGGGATTTCATAATGGCGCAACTGGAGGAGTTGCACCTGGACCCCATACTTCATGAAGCCGTATTTTTCGATCAGCGGCTGCAGCGGGCCGCCAGGCTGAGCAACATCCTGGCACGGATCCCGGGAACGGGAAACGGCGAAGCCATCCTTTTTATGGGTCATTACGACACGGTGGAAGACGCTTACGGAGCCTCCGATAACGGTTCAGCCGTAGCCACCATGCTCGAACTGATCCGGATGCTCCAACACCATCCCACCCTGAAAAACGACCTGATTTTTTTCTTCCCTGACGGTGAAGAAGTGGGATTACTGGGTGCCAAGGCATTCCTCAAAGAACACGAATGGGCAGAAGACATACGACTGGTAGTGAACCTGGAAGCCATGGGCACCAGTGGCCGGAGCATGATGTTTGAAACAGCGGAAAACAACCTTAAAACAATCAGGGCATTTGCAGAAGTGGCCCCCTACCCCCAAGCCACCTCCCTCAGCGATGAGATCTATCGCCGGATGCCCAATGATACAGACTTCAGCCCGTTCAGGCAAAGGGGTTACCAGGGGCTGAACATCGCCTATGTGGGTTCAACCTATGATTACCACACGGCAGGAGACAACCTGGAAAACACCTCCCTGCGTTCCATTCAGCACCACGGATCATACGCCTCGGCCATTGCCCTGGAACTGGGCAACCGGCCGCTGGATTTCGATGCAGATGAAAATGCCGTGTATTTCAACACCCTGGGAAACGGTTTCACATATTACCCTTACAGCTGGGTGGGCCCGATCACCATTGGTATTGTGCTGCTTTTTGCCGGCATTCTAATTGCAGGGATCATCAGAAAAAGACTGTCCCTGCTTCGGGTGCTGGCAGGGATGACCGGATTCATTTTGCATTTATTGGTGATCTTCATCCTGATCCATTCCATTTACCTGATCATTGCCGGATACTATCCCGGAAACGACCACCGGTTACTGCAATTTCACCAAGCATCACTCCTGCTTGGATATGCCGCGATCACCACAGCATTTTCCTTTGCGTTCTATGGGCTTGTCAGCCAGGGGTTAAAAATCTGGCAGCCGCTGGCCCTGCTGGTTATCCTTTTGGCTTTGCTGTTTTTTAGCGGACAGCTCATATCCTGGTATGCTCTTGCAGCGATCGGTGCATGTGTCATTTTTTACCTGTTGTTCAGAAAACCAACCTCCTCCTGGGAACTTTCGGCCGGAGCGCTTCTGGCATGGGTTGTCCTTATGATCATTTCCGCCTTTGTCTTACCCGGGGCCAGTTATCTGTTCAGCTGGCCGTTGCTTCTCAGCCTGCTTCCTTTGGGTGTGGCCATAAGCATTTCCCGGAAGCACCAAAAAGCCACATACCAGTACCTGATTTTGTTGTTGCTCATACCTGTGGCCGTCATCGCGCTGTCGTGGTATCCCCTGCTCACCTGGCAACTCTCCATGACCATGGGCCTGGAGGCTTCCGGGACAGCCATGGTGACAACCGGGCTGATGATGGGATTGCTGATTCCCCACATGGACATCATATCCCGTGCAAGACCCTGGATTTTCCCCGCTGTTGTTTTGCTGGCCGGCCTGTTTTTCATCATCATCGGCAGTTTACGGCTTGATTACAATGAAAGACACAAAAAACCGGTGAATCTCCAATTTGTTTCCTGCGGCAACACGGGGGAGCGCTGGTGGGTCTCATCAGATCAGGAGATCAACGAATGGTCACGCAATTTCCTTTCAGACACCCCCGACACCAGGGTGATCACAGACCTCTTCCCTCACGCTGCTACCCCCCAATTGATCGCGTCAGCAAATAAACCTTCACCTGTGCCTCCTTCCGTTATTTTGCTGGATGAGAGGGTAGAAAACGGTGAAAGGGTATTGAGGCTAATGATCTACCCGGACCAAAAGACCGCCCGTATCAGCCATTATTTTCAAACAGATGACAACGAGGTATCGATTCACCTGGG
>PWHO01000045.1 GCA_003555385.1 Bacteroidales bacterium | reverse complement strand
CCTATGAACCGGGCAAAAGACCATTCCACACCATCATTCCGGGCTTCATCACCAAAGATGACGAACCCTACATGAGCTTCGGCGTCATGGGCGGCGACATGCAGCCCCAGGCTCACGCCCAGATCGTGATCAACATGGTCGATTTCGGCATGAACCTCCAGGAGGCAGGCGATGCCCCACGCATCCGCCACCGTGGCTCCTCCCAGCCCACCGGTCAGGAAATGCGCGACGGCGGCATTCTCAACCTGGAATCGGGCTTCCCCTATGAAACCATCCGCGCCCTGATGGGCAAAGGCCACCAGATACAGTGGGCCGTCGGGCCCTTCGGCGGATATCAGGCCATTAAGTGGGATCCGGAGAACGGCGTATATTACGGCGCATCCGAAACCAGAAAAGACGGTCATGCGGCGGGGTATTAAAACCCACCGGTTGCAACTGGAAAAAGCTTATTGTTTCCGGACAGATAAAATCATAAAGATTTTGAATAAACACATACGGATATGAACAACAAAAAACCACCCAAGGCTTATAAAAACCTGAAGTTCCTTAATTCACCCGCTGCCAGGGAAATCAGGATCATGTCGGAGTACCTGGAGCCCAAATTCAGGCTCCGGCGCAACAAAGTGCAGGATACCGTCGTATTTTTTGGTTCTGCCCGAACCCTGCCTGAAAAGGAGGCACAGAAAAAGCTGGAAGAGTTAAAAGCCGCCGGGAAAGCAGGCAAAGAGAAGCTGCGTATTGCAGAGCGGGATCTGGAAAACTCCAGGTATTATGAGGACGCCGTGGAAATCTCCAGAAGGCTCACCAAATGGGCCAAAGAGCGCTACACCCCACACAGCCGGTACATCGTGACCACCGGTGGCGGCCCGGGGATTATGGAGGCTGCCAACCGGGGTGCCAAACTGGCCGGCGGGAAAACCATCGGATTCAACATCAGCCTCCCCTTCGAGCAGGAACCCAATCCATACATCGATGATGACCTGAACTTTGAGTTCCACTACTTTTTCATGCGCAAACTCTGGCTGGCGTTTACCGCCAAGGCTTTTGTCATTTTCCCGGGTGGTTTCGGCACCCTCGATGAATTCATGGAGGTGCTGACCCTGGTGCAGACCGGCAAGATCAAGAAAGATTTGAAGATCATCCTCTATGACAAAAAGTTCTGGGACCAGGTGATCAACATCCCTAAACTGGCGGAGCTGGGCACCATCAGTGAAAAGGACATGAAGCTGTTTGAGTATTGCAGCAGCGTGGACGAAATGGAGCAAGCACTTCTCCCCCACCTGAAAAAGGTGGAGAAGAAAAGCCGGTTGCTGAAATAGCCGTATCGGGTTATTCCAGGCCTGCGACTCAGCTGGGGATGAATGCCCCAGGGATCAGACCCGGCTTAAGGGCCTGCCCCGTGGTGGCAGCAAATCAGCAAGGCCGTGGCTTCGGCAGCCTCGGCCTTGTTCATTTATTCATACCGCAGGGATATGGACGGATTCATGGAGGCGGTGCGGATCACCCGGTAGCTGATGCTGGCCAGGGCAATCACCACAGCAATCACAAAACCAAACAGGAAATCCTGCAGCTGCATGGTGATGCGGTATTGATAGTTCTGCAGCCAGTTGCCCGCAATCCAGTAAATCAGGGGCCAGGCAACCAGTGTGGCAAGCGCCACCAATGCCATTACCTCTTTGCTGATCATGAACCAGATACTGCTTACCCCGGCACCGAAAGTCTTCCGGATCCCGATTTCCTTGATGCGCTGTTGCAGCGAGAAAGCCGTCAGCCCATACAACCCCATGGAGGCAATAAATATGGCCAGCAGGGTAAAAATGACAGACAACCGGGCGTTTTGCCTTTCTTCCCTGTAAAGACGATTGAAATCCTCATCCATAAAGAAATACAACATGGGCTGGCTGGTGGTAAAAGACCCCCAGAGGGCTTCGGTCTCGTCCAGTACACGCCTGAGCATTTGCGATTCATAACGAATGCTCACATACCCCCCGTGAATATCTTCATTCTTAAAAACGATAATGGCCGGATTGATATCCATCCGCAGCGACTCAAAATGGTAATCTTTAAGCAGGCCGATCACCGGTAAGCCGGGAGGGCCATCTCCGATGTTGACTACCCGTGTGGAAAAAGGATCATCCAGTTCCAGATTGTGGACTGCACGCTCATTAATGAGGCAGGCGTCACGATCCGTTCTGGTGTCGGGATCAAAGTAACGGCCGGCGGCGAGCTCTATGCCATAGGTTTCCAGAAAATCATAATCCGCAAAAGTGGTTTGAAACAGGAAAGTTTCATCACTTCTGCCCTGCAGCGTATATGCGTTACGATTGTCAGAGCGGCCCGGTACTGCCGTGGACGCTGACACTGACACCACACCCGGAATCCCCTGCAGCTCCGTTTTGAATGCATCAACCTGCCCGCCAAGCACGTAGGCCCTTCTGAGCACCAGAACGTTTTCCTTGTCAAAGCCCAGGTCTTTATTGGTCATGTAATTTAGTTGCCGGTACATGATTACCGACCCGGTGATCAGCATAATGGAAATGACAAATTGCATGACGGTGAGCGCCATCCGGAATCTCGTGTTTTGTTTACCGTTGCTTTTCCCTTTTAGCACAGCAGCCGGTTGAAATGAGGACAGGTAAAAAGCCGGATACGCCCCCGCAAACAGTCCGACTATGAAAACCAACAGAAGCAGCAAGGGGATGATATACCAAGAATCCAGGTAAGAAAGAGACAAATGCAGCGAAAGAAGGTTATTGAAATAGGGCAGGGAAACCTCCACCAGCATAATGGCTACCAGCATGGCCACAAAGGCCAGGATAACGGTTTCGGACATAAACTGGCGCACAAGCATTCCCCTGGAGGAGCCCACCACCTTCTTCATCCCCACTTCCCTGGCACGCCTGGTGGCCTGCGCGGTAGACAGGTTCATGAAATTGATGGAAGCAATCACAATGATCAGCATACCGATGGTTCCGAATATCCAGAGATATTTGGGATCGTTGGGGGGGCGGTGATCTGACTCCACCGAAGGATCCAGGTGAATGCCGGTCAAAGGTTGCAGAAAAAAATTATATGCATTCCCCGAGGCCAAAAAATCTTCTATGGTGACCCCCATTAATTCCCGGATCATCGGGCCTACATACTTTATAATCAGCCCCTCAAAGCGATCACTGACCATTTCCGGATCCGCATCCGGCCTGAGCTTCACATAGCTGAATAAGTGATTGGAAAGCCAGTTATTCTCATTTGCAAAATCGTGGGAGGTGATAGACCCGAGCATCCCGGCCCGGAAATGGGTGTTTTCCGGAATATCTGCCATTATGCCTGTTACCCGGAACTGTTCCTCCATGCCCCCGGCCATCAGCAATTTATCCATGGGATCCTCATCCCCGAAAATTCGCCGGGCGGTGGTTTCCGATAACACCACGGAATAAGGTTCGGTCAGTGCAGTCTTTTCATTTCCCCTGAGCAGGGGGATGGAGAAAAAACTGCACTGACCGAACCTTATTCCGTGGTGTT
>PWHO01000089.1 GCA_003555385.1 Bacteroidales bacterium | reverse complement strand
GCCCAGGTGGATATGATGTCCGATACGGATACCTTTCCGCCGGAGCGCTATCCCCGCGCTTATCTTTTTCGTCATATTCTGACGGGTTTCCTGCGGGGACTTGCCACCGAAAAAGGATTACAGGAAATCGAAACATTGTTTTATAACAGAACCCAGGAAGAACATGTGTAAAATGAACAGATTAATGAGCTTGTTGCAGACCGGGGGGCTTATTGTATTTCTGCTGACATCATCCGGTGTGATCGCAGAAAACCCTTCCGATACGCTGTACCTTGACCTGAATAAGGCGATTGGCATTGCCGGGGATCAGAACCCGACCCTGAGGGTTGCCCGGCTGGAGGTGGAAAGCCGGGAGGCCGGCATACAGGAGGTAAGGGGCAGTTATCTCCCCTCGCTTAATGTGTCAGGGGGTTATAACCGGAACATTATGAGACCCATCATCTTTTTGCCGGACGACAGTCCCTTTGGAGGAGACGGCTACCTGGAGGTGGGCTCGGACAATAGCTTTATGGCTACCCTGTCGGCCCAGATGCCGTTGTATAATCCGGCCCTGAACAGATCTCTTGATGCCGCCCGGGCCGACAGGGATCTTGCAGGTGAACAGATGCGTGCCAGCCGGATTGAACTGGAATACAATGTACATCTTGCCTTTTTCGATGCACTTTTGGCCAGGGAGTCCAGGGATGTGATGCGGAAAAGCCTGCGCAATGCCACGGAGAACCTGGAGCGTACCCGAAGGATGTACGAGCAGGGAACGGTGGCTGAATATGACCTTATCCGGGCTGAAGTACAGACAGAAAATATGCGGCCCGGCGTGCTTCAATCGGAGAACGCTTACGAGCAGGCGGTGGATTACCTGAAGGCACTGATCGGGGTGGATAAATCACAGCCTTTGTCGGTGAGGGGGAATCTCACCGACATGGCAGAAAACCAGGTGGCTGATTTCCGGATTGCCGATGCCAGTCGTAGCCTGGACAGGAATACCGACCTGGTCCAGATGGATCTGCAGCTGAATCTGCTCAATCATCAAAAAGAAACAGCAAGGGCCAGCGGATTGCCTTCTCTGGGGCTGGCCGGAAATTACCAGTACCAGACGGAATCCAATCATTTTCGCTTTGATGATTTCAGGTGGGTGGAAACCTTTTCGGCCGGGGTGAGCCTGACTATCCCGCTGTTTAATGGCTTTGCCGTCAGGCAGCAAACCAGGCAACTGGAAATTGCTGCGGATCAGGTGAAACTTCAGCGCGACTACCTGGAAGACAACCTGGATATCCAGCTGGAAGGAGTGCTGAAATCAATGATGGTTGCCCTGGAGAAAACCGCCAATGCCCGGAGTAATGTCCGCATGGCAGAACGGGGGTATGAGATTGCCAAAACCCGCTATGAATCCGGGCAGGGAACCCTCATGGAGCTGAATGACAGCGAGGTGGCCCTGACCCAGGCCCGGTTCAATTTGCTGCAGGCTAAACACGAGATCCTGCAAGCCAAAGCGGAGTATGATAGATTTATCGGAGACAACAACAACCTGTAAACAATAAAGAAAACCTCTTGAATCATGAAAAAGATTTTGAATCCCCATACATTGTTTTTTCTGGCAGCCATTTTTTTGTTTGCCGGATGTGGTGTCCTTACAGAGGAAGAGACTGAAGAAAGGGATAAGGTACTGGTAGAGCTCACACCGGTTGAAATTACCACCCTGGCGGATGACATCCGTACCACGGGCCAGGTACAGGCTTTTGAGGAAGCCTATATCGGTGCACCGGGTCCTTCGCGTATTGAGCGGATCATGGTCGACGTGGGCGATCAGGTGGAAAAAGATCAGCTGCTAGTACAGATGGACCGTACGCAGTTGTACCAGGCAATGGTTCAGCTGGATAACCTCAGGGAAGACTTACGGCGCCTGGACACCCTGGTGGCCGTCGGGGCTGCCACACAGCAACAGTATGATCAGCTTAAAACCCAGTTTGATGTGGCAAAAAGCAACGTGGAGAACCTGGAAGAAAACACCCAGATCCGTGCCAATATCCCGGGAATTATCACCGGCAGGTATTTCAGTGACGGAGAAATTTTCTCCATGTCGCCGACCACCCCGGAAGGAAGGATTGCCATTGTATCGCTCAAACAGATACAGCCTGTCAAAATTAACATTGGCGTTTCCGAGCGTTATTTCCCCCGGGTGAAAACGGGGCAGGAGGCCATTGTCAGGTCTGACATATACCCTGATCGTGAGTTTTCCGGTTACGTGCATAAAATATATCCGACCATCGACAGGGCATCCGGCACCTTCAATGTGGAGATACTGGTGGAAAACAGGGATCTTGCCCTGCGTCCGGGAATGTACAGCCGCGTGATGCTGAACATCGGGGAAATTGAAGGACTGCTGGTTCCGTCACTGGCGGTGCGCAAGCAGGTGGGCTCGGATGAGCGTTTTGTGTTTGTGGTGGAAGATGGGGTGGCTCACCGGCGGACTGTTACGCTGGGAAGGACCTTTGACGATAAACTGGAGATCCTTTCCGGAATTGAAGAAGGGGAGATGCTTGTCACCACAGGCCAGCACAACCTGATGGATCAGTCAGAAGTAGAAATTGTGAATTAAAAATTGTTTCCTGATGAAAATATATCGTTCTGCAGTAAAACGACCGATCACCACCCTGATGGTGTTTGTGGCCTTGCTGGTTCTCGGGGGCTATAGCCTCAGGCAGCTTCCCATTGATCTCTATCCTGAGATCGAACCACCCATCATCAGTGTGCTTACCGTGTACCCTGGTGCAAGTGCAACTGACATTGAAACCAATGTGACACGCCCCCTGGAGGATAACCTCAGTATGATCACTGACCTGAAAGACATCTCTTCGGTTTCCCGTGATGATGTATCAACCATTCTGTTGGAGTTTGAGTTTGAGACCAACCTTGATGAAGCCACTAATGAGATCAGGGATGTGATTGACCGGATAACCCGCATGCTCCCTGAAGACATAGAACAACCTACCATATTCAAGTTCAGCTCAGCCATGATTCCTGTCATGGTAATGGCCGCTACTGCTGATGAGAGCTATCCTGCACTGGCCAAAATCATCGATGAAGACGTGGTGAACCCGCTGAGCCGTATTGAGGGGGTGGGTACCGTGAATATTACCGGTGAGCCTGTCCGGGAGGTACAGGTGAATGTGGATCCGGAAAAACTGGAATCCTATAATATGACCGTGGAGCAGATTGGCGGTGCGCTTGGATCGGAGAACATTAACCGCCCTGCCGGCAACATTAAAATGGGGCAGATGGATTATCCCCTGCGTTTTGTGGGAGAATTTGAGGAGAGCCGGTTCATGCGCGATATGGTGGTGGGCACTTTCAACGGGGCCCCCGTTTACCTGAGGGATGTGGCCGAGGTGCAGGATACCCTGCGGGAACAAACCGTGGATGAAAGACTGAACCAGCAGCAAAGCCTTCGCCTGATCGTACAGAGGCAGTCCGGTGCCAACACCGTGCAAATTGCCAATGAGATCAATGAGCGCTTACCGGAGATACAGG
>PWHO01000201.1 GCA_003555385.1 Bacteroidales bacterium | reverse complement strand
CCTCTCTCCTGCTCTATTCAGCCCATGCGCTATGGGGCGGACCCGTCAATAATGATGCAACTCCCTTAATTGCTGATGGAGACGGGTTATCCGTAAAGGCAGAAAGAAGGTCGATCGCCCTATTTAAAATGATTTAAAAACCACCCATGTACAACCCCGTATCCACCTACCGGATTCAGTTTCACCAGGGATTTACCCTGAAACAACTGGCCGCGCAAAAAAAGTACTTTACCCTGCTGGGGCCCGGCACCATTTACGCCTCCCCTCTGCTGAGGGCCGTTCCCGGGAGCGAGCACGGATATGACGTGATCAACCCCCTTGAAATGAATCCCGAAACAGGCAGCCTGCAGGATTTCAAAAGCCTCACCGGAGAGTTTCACAAAGCCGGGATCGGATGGCTGCAGGATATCGTTCCCAATCATATGGCTTATCACCCGGGGAATGCCTGGCTGATGGATGTCCTGGAAAACGGGAACCGATCTCCCTTCCATGCTGTTTTTGATTTTGAACCGGGCGTGCCCGGCCCCGGCAACCCCCTCATGGTCCCTTTCCTGGGCAGCAGCCGTGAAGAAGCCATCCGTAACGGAGAGATCAGGTTGGGATGGGAAAATGAAAATTTCTGCATCCGGTATTTCGACCAGGTTTATCCCTGTAATCCCGTTACTTTTTCGTCCCTTCTAAACGACCAGGCCGGCACGAAGCAGGACAAAGACCTGGTCAAAGGCATCCTGAAAAAATACAATAGTGATCAGAGAAAATTAAAGGAGGTCCTTGACAAACAGCATTACACCCTTTGCCACTGGCAGGAAACCGAAAAACGGATCAATTACCGCCGTTTTTTTACCGTCAACGACCTGATCTGTCTGCGCATGGAAGACGAAGAGGTTTTTCAGTCCTGGCACCGTTTAGTGGCACAACTGCTTCACAAAGGTCATATCAGCGGGTTCCGCATCGATCATGTGGACGGGTTGAATGATCCCAACGGATACCTGCAATGGCTCCGGAAGTTATCGGGCAACAACGCCTACATTGTAACGGAAAAGATCCTGGAGCAGGACGAAGACCTCCCGGAATTCTGGCCTGTTCAGGGAAGCACGGGGTATGACTTCCTGGCAATGGTCAATAACCTGCTGACCAATGTCCGGCGAACTGCCTCACTGAAGAAATTATTCAGGGACGTGACCAATATCAAGACCCCTCCGGCCGAACTGATCTATCAGAACAAAAAGATGATCCTTACCACCCGGATGCACGGTGAGTGGGACAACATTATGGCGCACTTCGACCGGCTTGGTTTGATGGATTATGAAAAAGAGGGGGTCACCAAAGAAGAAATGAAAGAGGCCATCGGGGAATTTATGCTGGCCTGCCCTGTGTACCGCCTTTATCCCCGCAGATTTCCCATCCACAAACAGAACAAGAAACAAGTGCGGGAAATAATAAATAGCGCCCGACAGCGAAACCCCGGCATTGTTCCTGCCCTGGACATACTGGCCGGCGTTTTGCTATCCCGGGAACGAAAGGACAGCGAAAGCACCGGTAAAGTGAGGGCTTTCTTTACACGCCTTATGCAGTTCACCGGTCCGCTGATGGCCAAAGGAGTGGAAGATACTTCCATGTACCAGTACAACTCCTTTATTGCGCACAATGAAGTGGGCGATGCCATCAACGCAAAGGGGATCAGCATTTCGGAATTTCACCGTCAGATGAGTGCCAGGCAAACAGGCTGGCCCCTGACCATGAATACCACAAGCACCCATGATACCAAACGGGGTGAAGATGTGCGGGCCCGCCTCAATGTGGTGAGTGAACTCACGGGTGAATGGGAGTCGAATATACGCCGCTGGATGCAGATGAACCAGAAAATGAAGATCAGGGTGGAGTCGGGCTTGCTGGAGCCGTCGCTCAGTGTGGAATATTTTATTTACCAAACTCTTTTGGGTACTTTTCCATTCGAAGGAAAGGCGAATAAGGAGTATCTTGACCGGATCGACCAGTACCTGGTAAAAGCCCTCAGGGAAGCCAAGCGAAAAGTAAGCTGGCGCGACCCCGACGAAACCTATGAAAATGCCGTCTGCAGCTTTGTTCGCAACATGCTGGACCCCGGCCATGAATTCCTGCAGGCCTTTTTGCCTTTTCAGCAAAAAGTGGCCTGGCGGGGGGTGGTGAACTCCCTGACCCAGCTTACCCTGAAATGTACCTGCCCGGGAGTACCGGATATTTACCAGGGCACGGAGTTGTGGGATCTGACACTGGTAGACCCGGATAACCGCAGGGAGGTGAATTACGGCGAACGCCTGCGGCTGCTGAAGGAAATGCAAAAGGAGCACCAAAAAGGAGCCGCAGAGATGATCCGGTCACTTTCCCGGAACCCGTTTGACGGAAAGATCAAGCTGTGGCTGACCCATAGCTTGCTGAACCTGCGAAAGGAAAATCCGGATTTGTTCGAAAAAGGGGCCTATATTCCCCTGAAAGTGGAAGGGAAATACCGGCGGCATGTGCTGGCGTTCGCAAGGCAGTATGAAAAGCATTGGCTGATTGTGGCCGTACCTTTGACTACAGCAAATCTGTCTGAGAAACAGGCCGGCGAATATCTGTCTGAGGTGGATTGGGGCACTACGCGCATTGTCATACCGGGCAAAGGCCAAACAAGCTGGAAAAATTTACTTACTTTGGGGAGCCGTAAATTCAGCGGCAGCATTCCGGTTGAAGAGATATTTTCTGATGCCCCGGTGGGTTTAATGATGAAGGAATAAACCGGCAAAACTGTGTCATAACTTCTATGAAACTTAACCCCTATCTGGCCATTATCATTGCCGCAACCATCGGCGGATCAAGCGGTGTATTCATCAAACTGATCGATCTTCCTTCCACCTCGATCACGTTTTTCCGGATGGCCATCCCTGTACTGGCATTGCTGGCTTATTTTCACTGGAAAAAAGTCAAACTGTTTCAGGGCAATTACAATATCATGCTTGTGGCTTCCGGGCTGAATGCCACACGAATGTTTTTGTTTTTCGTGGGATATTTGTATACCACCATCGGCAACGCGGTGATCATCCTGTTTACCTGGCCCATCTGGGCCTCTCTGTTCGGGGCCCTGTTTTTGAAAGAAAAAGTGTCCCGAAGAACAGCCATCCTGATCGGGCTGGCTTTTTCAGGGCTTGTCATCATGTACCTGAACAAAGAGATCAGTTTCGGCAACCGCGATTTCATCGGCATGGTGGCCATGCTATTTTCCGCCATCCTCTTTTCCATCACCGCCATTATTTTCAAAAGGGAACTGGTCAGGTACAGCAAAACCGAAACCATTTTCTACCAGAACCTGGTGGGAGCCATCATTTTTACCCCCTTTTTATTTCTCAATACCCCGGCACCTACCATCCCCCAGGTCACCGTGGCTTCCCTGTACGGCTTTTTGATTGGCATTGTGGCCTTCGTACTGTTCTTCTATGCCCTCCGGCGACTAAAAATGAGCCACTACTCACTGTTTACCTATTGGGAAGTGATCGCTGCGGTTTTTTTTGGCGCGGTTTTTTT